>JANMWP010000604.1:0-7086 GCA_031394065.1 Chitinophagaceae bacterium | reverse complement strand
AATATGAAAATTGGCAGGCACTTGCCTCATTATTAATGTCGGAATATTGCAAAGAATTTGGTGCTAATAAAGTAAATTCGATAAAAAATCAATATGCGCTTTCCAAAAATCAATTTTATCTATACAGCACTTATTTTTTCTTTAATTACTGTTAGCTCGTTTGCACAACCTGTAAACAATAAAAATTATACCGTTCAGAAAAAAACAGATTGCAGCAAAGGTGCTGTGGTTTCTGCCCATCCACTGGCCAGTATGGTTGGCTTAAGTATTTTAAAAAAAGGTGGTAATGCGGTTGATGCAGCCATTGCCACACAACTGGCTTTGGCAGTTGTATACCCCTATGCCGGTAACATTGGTGGTGGTGGTTTTATGGTGGCGCATTTAAAAAGCGGTGAAAACATCACATTGGATTATCGTGAGAAAGCTCCGGCGAAAGCCAGTCGTGATATGTACCTGGATACAGCCGGTAACCCGATAAAGCAGTTGTCGCTGGACGGGCATTTGGCTGCAGGCGTACCTGGCACCATTGCCGGATTATTTGCCAGCATGAAATATGCAAAACTGCCATTTAAAACATTGATACAACCCGCTATTGAGCTTGCTGAAAAAGGATTTGCGCTTACGGCTGCGCAGGCTGCATCACTTAACAGCACCAAAAAAGAATTTCTTTCATTCAATACATCTGTAGTTGCATTTGTAAAAGAAACCGAATGGAAAGCCGGTGATATGT
Organism: Chitinophagaceae bacterium; assembly: GCA_031394065.1. Classification (GTDB taxonomy): domain Bacteria; phylum Bacteroidota; class Bacteroidia; order Chitinophagales; family Chitinophagaceae; genus Ferruginibacter. The sequence goes on along the minus strand of JANMWP010000604.1, from coordinate 6,356 downwards.
TGATTCAAAAAGAACTTGCCAATACTTTAAAACGGATACGGGATAAAGGTCAAAAAGGTTTTTACGAAGGAGAAACTGCCAGGTTGATTATTGCAGAAATGCAGAAAGGAAAGGGTATTATTTCTTTAGATGATTTAAAAACCTACCAGGCAAAAGAAAGAATTGCTCTTGATTTTAATTATAAAGGCTACCAAATCATCACCATGCCTTTGCCCAGCAGCGGCGGTGTTATTTTACAGCAGATGATGAAGATGATTGAAGACAGGAATATTGCTGCCATGCAGTTTCAAACGGCAGCAGCGGTGCAGTTGATGACCGAAGTGGAACGCAGGGCCTATGCCGACCGGGCTGAATTTTTAGGTGATCCGGATTTTGTAAAAGTGCCGGTTAAAACAATGGTAAGTGCCACTTATTTAAATGAACGCATGAAAGATTATGAACCCGGCAAAGCCGGCAGCAGTAAAACAACATTGGCAGGCACCATAAAAGAAAGTGAAGAAACAACGCACTTAAGTGTAATGGATAATGATGGCAATGCCGTATCGGTTACTACTACTTTAAATGGTGGATACGGAAGCCGCACCGTAGTTTCGGGTGCAGGTTTTTTATTAAATAACGAGATGGATGATTTTAGTGTTAAGCCCGGCGTACCCAATATGTATGGAGCTGTGGGTAACGAAAAAAATGCCATTGCTCCGGGTAAAAGAATGCTGAGCAGCATGACACCTACCATCGTTTTAAAAGATGGTAAACCATACCTGGTTGTTGGCACACCGGGTGGTACAACCATACCTACCAGTGTTTTTCAGGCATTGGTAAATGTTTTGGAATTTAACATGAATGCAGATGATGCAATCAACAAACCCAAGTTTCATCACCAGTGGCTGCCGGATGTAGTATCGGTTGAAAAAGATTTTCCGGAAGCTGTTAGCAAACAACTGGAAGGCATGGGATATACAATTAAAGTGAAGGGTGCATGGAGCAGAACAGAACTGATTCAAATAAAAAATAAAAAAATTGTGGCAGTAGGTGATAAAAGAGGCGATGATGATGCAAGAGGATGGTAGGAACACCCCTTGTGGCGTGTTCTGAATTCGCCACAGGCGAATTCCTACAAAAAAACAAATGACATGTCAATAGGAAAATCATTTCTTCAATCAGCCATTAAAAGGCTGAGTTATTACAAAGAACTCGGCGATAAAACTTTTGAGCAACTCAATGAGGCTGATTTTCATTTTCAACCCAACGAAACAAGCAACTCAATTGCATTAATTATGCAGCATATGGCCGGTAATATGCTCAGTCGCTGGACCGGTTTTTTAACATCGGACGGTGAAAAAGAATGGCGCAACCGGGATACTGAATTTGAAGAACAGCATTTAATAAAACAAGCACTGATTGATCTTTGGCAAAAGGGCTGGGATTGTTGTCTTGACAGTTTACATGCATTAACCGAAGAAGACCTGCTGAAAACAATTTATATACGCAGCGAAGGGTTACCGGCAATAGATGCCATTAACCGGCAACTGGCCCATTATCCCTATCATGTTGGGCAAATTATTTACCTGGCAAAAATTATAAAAAATCAAACCTGGCAAAACCTGTCCATAGCAAAAGGGCATTCAGCACAGTTTAATCAGCAAATGCATACAAAAGGATGATTGCATAAAGCTTGAGCCTGTAATTTTCTTTTAAAGTTTGGTACTGAATTTGCCTTTAAAGACTTGAAAGGCTATTTTTACACCTAATAACTATCCCTGCACAGATTTTTAAACATATTAAAATGGATTTCCCTGGCACTGCTGTTTTGGTTAGCGCTAGGCGCTTTATGCTTTTTTGTTTACCCTGTATCTACCCTGTATTTTATTATTCTGTTATTAGGTTGGGCGCTGGCATGGAGTATTCTGTTTAAAAAAACAAAACAAAAGCTGTCTTTTTTCCTTTTTGCGTTGCTTCTTTTTGGCTCACTTTGGGGTCTTATACAAATTACACCGGTACAAAACTGGCTGGTTTCAAAAGTTACAAATTCCCTTTCAAAAAATCTCAAAACAAAAGTTTCCATCAAACACATTGAACTCAGTTTTTTCAACAAAATGTCACTTGAAGGCCTTTTGCTCGAGGATAGGAAACATGATACACTGGTATATGCCGGAGCTGCCAAAGTAAATATTACCGATTGGTTTTTCTTTAAAGATAATGCAACTCTTAAATTTGCCGGCCTTACCGATGCCATTATAAATATAAACCGTACCGATTCAGTATGGAATTATCAGTTCCTGATAGATTATTTTTCAAGTTCCAAAAAAAAATCTGCAACAAAAGGCGGCATTGATTTTGACCTGCAGGTATTACAATTTGAGAATGTGCTTTTTAATAAGGTTGACAAATGGATTGGTCAGGATATGACAGTTGCCATAAAAAAACTCGATCTGAAAGCAGATACCATCAACTTTAATAAAAAACAAATAAATATTGCCGGTTTAATTTTGAATGCGCCGGTTTTTACACAATATAATTACAAAGGCAACAAACCTAAAGTTAACAACGATAACCTGAGAGACCTGGTGCCTAAGATACCTGTTCTTTCAGCATTACAATGGAATACAGGAGGCTGGTCAGTTACTATAAAAAATATTGAGCTTAACAACGCCAGTTTTAAATATGATATTGAAACTGCCAGGGGCATATTTACCGATCGGTTTGATGGCCAGCACCTGCAATTTACCGGTATCACCGGCAGTTTAAAAAACGTTGTTTTCTTAAACGATACTTTAACTACCGATCTGAAATTAAGAACCAAAGAACGCAGTGGCTTTGAAGTTACCAACCTGCAAACCAAAGTTAAATTCACGCCGGATATTATGGAATTTAAAGACCTGCTGCTGGAAACAGACAAAAGCAGGATAGGTAACTATTACGCTATGCGGTATAAAAATTTTAATGATGACCTGAGCAGTTTTATACACAATGTAATGCTTGAAGGCAATTTTGAAAAAACAACCATTAACAGCGATGACATTGCTTTTTTTGCACCCCAAATAAAAAGCTGGAACCGCATATTTTATCTGCAGGGTAATGTAAAAGGTACGGTTGATAATCTTGCAGCAAAAAAAATGATCCTCAAAAGTGGCAACACTTCTGTAGATGGAGATATCAGTTTGAAAGGGTTGCCCGATATTTACACCACGTTCATCGATTTTAAATCAAACAACCTGCAAACCAATTATAATGACCTGGTAATGCTGGTGCCATCCTTAAAAAATATAAAGCGCCCGCAATTAAGTCAATTAGGCTCCATACGTTTCAAAGGTAATTTCACGGGTTTTATTAAAGATTTTGTTGCATTTGGAAGTATCAATACCAATTTAGGCAATTTAAATGCCGACATTAATATGAAATTGCCCGACAACCACATACCTACTTACACCGGAAAAATTTCATCAGCAGGTTTTAACCTGGGCAGTTTTTTTAATAATCCAAAACTGGGGCTGGTTGCCTTTGATGGTAAAGTAAAAGGAAGTGGTTTTAACATTAAGAACCTGAATGCCGGCTTTGATGGAAAGATACACAAACTGGAGTACGCCGGTTATACCTATCAGGATATTACTGTAAACGGAACCTTTGTAAAAAGCCTGTTTAACGGCCATCTGGATATTGATGACCCTAATTTAAAGATCAAAAACCTGAATGGTTCTGTGAATTTATTGGGAGATACTACCAGGTTTAATTTTACTGCAGATCTGCAAAAAGCAAACCTACAGCAACTGAAGTTAACAAAAGCTGACTTTAGTTTATCAGGCCTGCTAAGTTTTAATTTTGCGGGTAATAATATTGATGATTTTTTGGGAACTGCAAAACTCTACAATGCAACACTAAAAAATGATACCAGCAGGTTATCTTTTGATTTTCTTTCTTTAAATTCTTTTATCGACAGCGGGAGAAAAACACTTTCTGTTCAGTCGAACGAGATAGATGGCTCCCTTACCGGTCAATTTAAAATACTGGAATTACCTGATGCATTTAAAGTTTTTCTCAACCGCTATTATCCATCTTATTTTAAAAACCCAAATTATGATATTGGCGATCAGGATTTTTCTTTTTTGATAAAAACAAAAGCCGTTAATAATTATGTTCAGTTGTTTGATAAGCGCTTAAGCGGATTCGACAATTCCATTTTTTCGGGCAATCTTAAACTGGCAAAAAACGAATTTAATATCAATGCTTCGGTACCTCAATTTAGTTATGATGGCAAAAGTTTTGAAACTATTGAATTATCAGGCAAAGGCAACCGCGATAGTTTAAATACGATTATTTCGGTAAGGGATTTTGTCCTGTCAGACAGTCTGCATTTTCCAAACACAAAATTAACCCTGAGTTCCAGTAACGATATTTCATACATCCGGTTATCTACCAGTGCCAGTAAAACCTTAAGCGATGCCCAGTTAAATGCACAGGTAACAACCTATGGTGATGGCGTAAAAATTCATTTCTCTCCTTCTTCATTTATTTTGAATGATAAAAAATGGGACCTGGCCAAAGATGGTGAAATTACCCTTCGCAAATCATTTATTGAAGCCAATGATGTGCGTTTTACACAGGGCAATCAGGAAATCGTTATTAGCACCGAGCTGGATAAACAGACCAACAATCCCAACCTGGTAGCAAAATTAAAAACTGTAAACATCAATGATTTTACACAACTTTTTTTAAAGCAGCCCAGGCTGGAAGGCATCATAACAGGTACAATTACCTTGCGGGACCCCTTCGGAAAACAGATCATTGATTTTGATGCAACGGCTGATGAATTCAGGCTTGACAATAAGGAACTGGGATCTGTAAAAATAAAGGGTGACGTAAATACAACAACCGGTTTAATAACAGCAAATGCGGTTGCAGATGGTGAGCTGAATAAATTTACTATTGATGGTCGTTATAATTATAAAGACTCCGGTGTCAACAAAATGAATTTTACTTTGCATGCCGAAAAATTCGACATCAGCATACTGGATAATTACCTCGGTGGTATTTTCAGCAACATGAAAGGAAATATAAATACCAATGATTTAAAAATTTATGCAGGACCGGATCATAGTTATGTAACCGGTACGGTTAACATAACCGAAGGTGAATTAAAAGTAAAATATACACAGGTTAAATATAAATTCAGTAACGAAACCATTATTTTTAACCCTGATGAAATTGATTTTGGATTACTGCAGTTAAGAGACACTTTGAACAATACGGGCACGGCAAGCGGTAAAATGCAACACAAATTTTTTACCGATTTTGGCTTTGACAACATACGTTTTGAAACCGGGAAAATGCTTTTGTTGAATACCACAAAAAAAGACAACAGCCAGTTTTATGGAAAAGTTATCGGCAAGGCTCTTATGACTTTGAATGGTCCGGTTACAGATATGCGGATGAATATTACAGGCGAGCCATCGGCTTTAGACAGCAGTCATATATACATACCCACCGGCAGCAGCCAGGAATATGGTAAGATAGATTACATTGATTTTATACAGTATGGTAGTAAGATGGAAGATGAGTACAAAGGCAGAAAGGAATCTAATTTTCTGGTTAATATTAATTTAAGGGCTAACCCGGCCTGTAAGATTGATGTGATACTTGATGAAACAACAGGTGATATTATTAAAGGCCGCGGCAACGGATTGTTGAATATTACTGTTGGTACAAAAGAGCCTTTAAGTATCAGGGGAAGGTATGATATTACTGATGGTGAGTACAAATTTAATTTCCAGACTTTTTTACAAAAATATTTCAACATTAAAGCCGGCTCTTCAATAACCTGGAACGGAGATCCTTACCTGGCACAAATAGATATTAATGCAGAATATCTTGCAAAAAGAGTTGACCTGAGTAATTTGAGTGCAACAACCAAACAAAAAGAAAATGTAACTATCATAGCCAAAATGGCTGGTGTACTTAATAAACCCATTATCAAATTCGAATTCCAGCTTCCGGCAAGCAGTGAATTGAGGAAAGACTATTTTATAGTAAATAAATTAGAAGCACTTAAGAATGATGAAAATGAAATGAATAAACAGGTAGCCAGTATTTTGATTTTTAATGCTTTTGTTTCCACAGATCAGAACCAGGGATTTTTTACCGGGGGAAATACAATTGGAATAGCTACCAGTACAATTGGAGGTATTGTTTCGGGCTGGTTAACCAATCTTTTTAATAAAGAACTGGCAAAAGCCACCAATGGTGTTGTTTCAACTTATTTTGATATTAATTCCAGTTTCGACCTGCAAAGTAAAGCTGCACTCTTACAGGCTAATTTAAGTGCCGGTTTAAAACTGGTATTAAGCAGCAGGCTGGTAGTATTA
>JANMWP010000596.1:0-2114 GCA_031394065.1 Chitinophagaceae bacterium | reverse complement strand
GCGCAATATGAACTGGAAAAATTCATTGTCCATTTCGTTTAAAATATTTACGAGTAAAAATGTTGCTACGCACCTTACCACCAGCGGCGGAAATATTGACCTCAGAGAACTGGCCGGTGACCAGAAAATTACTACCAGCGGTGGTAACCTTAGCATTGATCATGTAAAAGGAAAATTAAAAGGCGTAACCTCCGGCGGCAATATTGTTATAAAAGATTCTGATGATGATATTGACCTTACTACCAGTGGTGGCAATGTTGAAGCCAGCACCTGTACCGGTAAAATTGACCTGACAACATCCGGCGGAGATGTAAGATTACTGAACCTGGATGGTGATATCAAGGCAACAACCAGCGGTGGAAATGTAAGGGCCAATGATATCAAGGGAGAATTGAATGCACATACCTCCGGCGGTAATATTAACATGGCCGGTTTGGCATGTAACCTTACCACAGGTACCAGCGGTGGAGATGTAACAGTGTCAATAAAAGAGCCAGGTAAGTTTATAAAACTCAGCAACAGCGGTGGTAAAATTGACCTGGAACTACCAGCGGGAAAAGGGTACGACCTTGACCTGTCTGCTGATAAAATTAAAACTGGTAACCTGGTAAATTTTTCAGGAAAATCAGATGACAACGAATTGAGAGGAACACTGAATGGCGGCGGAACACAGGTAACAGCAAAAGGCGGCGGCGGTAAAATTGTTCTGTCATTTAAATAATGGCTGTCGGTAATGGATAATTTTTTAATTGATAATGGACAAATGGATAATGTGAGTACAGCGAAAGTTTTAAGATAGTATAAAAATTCAACCAATTTCTCCGTGTACGAAACCAGACACTCACTGTCCGGTTTCGTACACTTTTTTTTATAGACTGTCCACAACCCTTTACAGGCAATGTTTTTAGCGTGGCATGGCTGTTGTTGCAGGTTATATGCTGGTAAATAATTTTAAAGCAAAACGTCTAAACGCCTGAACGGCCAAACCATGACACAATTTTGATGACCCCTTGAAAGCAGCGTAGGGTAATGGATAATGTGGGCCTGAAAATTAATTGTTACAAAAGATAGAAACGCAGATTGGACGGATGAATACGGATGAAGCGGATCTGAATTTTTTTTAATCTGGTTTTAAAAAATCAGTAAAGATCAGTTGCAATCCGCTCAATCAGCGTTTCTATAAACAGGATAAACTATACACCATGCTACAGCACTATTTCAAAATCATGTACCGCAATTTATGGAAGAGTAAATTGTACAGTACCATCAACATTGCCGGACTTGCTTTGGGGTTAACCTGTTGCATGCTGATTGTTTTGTACAATAAAGATGAGGCTAGTTTTGACCAGTTTCATAAAAATAAAAATCTGTTGCACCGGGTGGTAACCACTATTAAAAGTGATAAAGATAACCGTAAGCTGGCACTCACCAATAGCCCCGTAGGGCCTGCTTTTAAAGAAGCATTACCGGAGATAAAAACATTCATCCGTTTGCAGGGGGATTATAAAAATATTAAAAAAGGAACAGAAATAATTGGCCAGGAAGTACTGGATGCAGATAGCAGTTTTTTTACCGCTTTCTCTTTTCCGTTGCTTGCAGGAGACGCTGCTACTGTTTTGAAAGACCCTGATGCAGTGGTGATGACAGAAGAGACAGCCGTTAAGTATTTTGGTACTGCTGATGCGATTGGTAAAATACTGGATGTTGGGTACAGGGGAAAGTTCAGTCCAAAAAAAGTAACAGGTATTGCGAAAAATGTACCGCAAAATTCTTCCATACAGTTTGATATGGTATTGCCTTTTACAGATAAAAGTACGGAGTGGCTCGGCTTTTATCTGAGTACCTATATCTTGTTAAATGAAAATGTAAAAGCAGAAAACGTTGCTTCAAAATTTTCTGGTATTTTTCTAACGAATGCAAAAGATGAATTAAAAAATGCCAGGGAGCAAAATGATTTTAAAGATGACATTCATTTCGGGTTACAACCATTTACTACCATACATCTTGATACAGAATATAGCCAGGATGAATTTAAAAATGCCAGTAAACCAATTTATTCTTACATCCTTACCGGTATTGCAATTTTTATATTACTGATCGCCTGCATCAATTTT
>JANMWP010000579.1:0-2552 GCA_031394065.1 Chitinophagaceae bacterium | reverse complement strand
TACAAAAGTTCCGGTTTGAATTGGGTTGTTGGTATTTGTTATACTCAATTGATTCGTGAGTTTCCAGCCATTGTAATCGTTGTAGCTGTTCAGTGTATGGCGGATGCCATTAAATTTATCATTGCGGTTATAATTAACCAGCTCGTACTGCAAAAAATTACCGGAGCTATCGGCCAGTTTAATTGCCCCGTTTATGATGTGCTCATCCGCATTTCCAATATCATAGGGCAAACTCCAGTCACGTAAAAATTCAATATTCCTTAACCGCTCAATGGCTTTGAACCGGTCCTGCACAAATTCGTACCCAAGCCTGGTTTGCATTAAAAAAAGTTTATTAAATAAATTAATTTTAGTGCCTTCTTTTATAAACTGCAGTTTGGTGGCAAAGGCCCTGTCGTTACTTTTATCTTTACGTGAAAAAAGATTGATATCATAATTGCTCATGGCAACTTCTGCCTTCAATTTTGTTTTTGGATTAAAAACATATTCGCCGCCAATAGTATACAGCTGTTGTTTTTTGGGAGAAATTAATAAGAGAACCGGAGCATAATCGCCCTGCCTGTTATTATTTACATCGGGCTGCACCCAACCAAAAACTTTACCATTGGCAGCACTTTGCAGGGGTGTATAATTTCCTTTACCGGGGCCCAGGTACGTAAAACTTAAATTATAAAGAATATCATTGCGATTGTTTGAAAAAACAAAAATGGAATCGTGCAAAGTGCCATTATACAAAGTGTCAATTTTTTTATACAGTATTTTACCCGCACTCAGTGTATCTCTGAAAGCATTGTTATAATAGGCGGTATCAACCCCATCGCCTATATCAGCCAAAAACTGTTTTTGCCTGGTATCCAGCACCTGGTTTATAGAAGAATTTTTTGCATCTGCATTGTTATAGAAACCGATATTCAGAAAAAATTTATCCTTAAAATTAACTTCATCACTTACATAGACCTGAGAGTTTAAAAAATTACGGTCGGCATATTCAAACTCCACCTGAATCCTTTTGTCTTTTGTAACCAGCCGCTTTTGAGTAAAGGTTAATTCGGCTGTGTTATAATTGATGATATAGTCCTGGTCTTCTCCCCGTTTCAGTAATTCCCCATCCATATACACCCGTTCTGTACCGGCCAGCACAACAAAAAACAATTCTAATGTAGGACTTGTTAACCGGTATGGGCCCTGATTTCCTTCAAACGGTGTTAACTGATTGCGGGTAAATTTTCCTTTGGCAATGGCGCCACTCAGTAACAAAGAATTGGAAATATTTTTACTAATCTTATTATCGGTTATAAATGAAACACCCTGTAACCTTTTATAAAAATTAAGAAAATAATTTTTGCTTTGCCTGATATCGATATCACCAAAATTTGCCTGCCAGCCTTTTTTCTTTACCTGTATGTATATCCGGTCAAAGTCACGCAGGTCCTGGGTATTACCATCAGGCTGTACAGGAATATTGTTATCCGTTATGGCTGCAGTTAACTCCAGACTGTCGCCAATAAATCCATTCAATTGTAAATTCAGACTTGAACTTACAACCGCATCCTGACTGTTACCGAATGAAATACCCCTGCCAAAACTTCCCTCAGATTTTATAGTGCCAAAATCCGTAAGCGGATTGGTTTGTTTAGTACCAACCTTTAATGTAAAGGAATTGCTGCTAATAAAATTATTTCGGATACTATCGTAATTATAATGTCTTATAACTGCATTTAATTTATAAGGAAACACCCGGTAAGTAACTGTAACATTTTCTTTGTTTGGCTTATCCAGCCAGGTTATGGTTGCATTTATTTCATCAACTTTATAATAATAAGGAGATACACCTTCAATAGTTACGGAGCCCGGCACCAGGCTTAACGAATCGAGTTTAACAGTTTGGCCTTTAGTACTGATTGATATTTTATGAAGATTGGAAAGCGACGGCGGATTTACTTGTGCATGAATAAACTGCACAATCAAAATAAACAGCAGGAATAAGTATATCCTTTTAAGGTTCAATAGTTCTTTGGGATTAGTAGGTTAAAATTACTAATAAATGTACAAGACAGGAAAACCTTCTTTTGAGGGGTGTATTCCAAATTGTCGCAGCGAATTACAGGGTTGCCAACCTTGGTAAAGATTTTTTTAAATTCAAATGAGCCTTTTAAAGGTTGGCAACCCTTTCGACAATTTGGAATACACCCTTTTGGGCATAAAAAAACCTTCTTATACAGAAGGTTTCTTATTTAAATATCATTGTATGATTATTGTTCAGTACTTAATCCTGCTTTCAGATATTCCCGGTTCATTCTTGCAATGTTTGATACAGAAATTCCTTTGGGGCATTCCGCTTCACAGGCATAAGTATTGGTACAATTTCCAAAACCTTCCTTATCCATCTGTGCCACCATATTCAATACCCTTGATTCTCTTTCGGGTTGCCCTTGTGGCAATAATGCCAGCTGCGATACTTTTGCACTTACAAATAACATGGCACTGCTGTTTTTGCAAGCCGCCACGCAGGCGCCACAACCAATGCAGGATGCAGCATCAAAAGCAGTATC
>JANMWP010000558.1:0-2439 GCA_031394065.1 Chitinophagaceae bacterium | reverse complement strand
AATATGCTGTACACCCGGCATTGGTTTACCCTTTTGCTCCACCAGCTTAATTACCCGTTTAACAACAGTTCTTTCAGCATCATCAATTTCTGCAGCAGGTAAATTAAAATAACTGAACCAGTATGCTAAAAATTCTTTTGTACGTAAGCCGGTGGTAATAGTATATTGCTGTGTGGTTAATTGTTTTCCGTAAGTTAAAAACAATTCCTCTGCTGCTTCTTTCCAAAGTGGTTCAGAGTCGATAAGCAGGCCATCCATATCAAAAATTACCGTATTTAATTTCATACATGCAAATATAATGAGTGTGTTTTGGCAGTTTGTAAATAGTTTAATTTTATTTATACAGACTTTCTATAAATTGCAGTTAAGATTTAAGAACCAATAAAGTTTGATACATGCGTAATTTGCTGAAGGCATTTAAAGAATCGGGTTTTGTAAAAGGATTGGTTTATACGGTTATTGGTTCCCTTTCATTTCCGGGGCTTGCAATCATTAATAAGTTGCAGATAAACGGGATGGAAAAATTGAAAAAACTGCCCCGCAACAATGTTTTATTTGTAAGCAATCATCAAACTTATTTTGCCGAGGTAATTTGTTTTTTACATATTTTTTGTGCAGTTAGCTGGCGTAAAAAAAATAAACTTGGGGTGCCTTATTATTTGTTGTGGCCTTATACCAGGGTGCAGTTTGTATCGGCCGAAGAAACCATGAAAAAAAACATGCTGAGTAAGATATTTGCCCTTGCCGGTTCAATAATGATTAAGCGTACCTGGGTTGATGACAGTAAAGAAGTAAGAAAAGGTTTAGACCCGAGCGATACCCGTAAAATATCGAGGGCTTTGGAAAAAAACTGGGTTATTACTTTCCCGCAGGGCACTACCACGCCTTATGTGCCGGGTAGAAAGGGTACTGCATTTATTGTAAAACATCATAAGCCGATTGTGGTACCGGTTGTTATTGATGGGTTTAGTACTGCATTTGATAAAAAGGGTTTGCGGCTGTTAAAAAAAGGAACCCACCTTACAGTAACTTTTAAAGATCCCATGCAAATAAATTATGATGATACCACCGAAAAAATACTTGAAGACATCATGGATGCCATTGAACAAAGTAAAAAATTTAAACCCCTGCAGGCAGAACCGTCTTCTTAATCTTTAATGAATAATGCTTTGAGTTCAACAGCATCTTCCGGTTTCATTTTTCCACCCAGTATCAGTCTTAATTGTCTTCTTCTTAAAGCCCCATCAAATAATTTTTTTTCATCTTCGGTTTCAGGAATCAGCTGGTTAACCGGGCGGGGTTTACCATTGGGATCAAGCGCTACAAAAGTATAATACGCTTCGTTGCTTTTATATTTATACTGCTGAATAGCATCTTCGCCCCAAACATTTAAATGTACTTCCATACTGCTGTTGAAAGCCCTGGTTAAACTGGCTTCAATATGTACCACATTGCCCAGCTTTATGGGGTTTTCAAAAGATATATTATCAACAGATGCAGTTACTACCGGGGCGCCGCAATGTTTCATAGCCGCAAGTGCCGCTGCAATATCCATCCAATACATTAAACGGCCACCCATCAGGTTTCCAAAAGTGTTGGTATCATTTGGTAAAACCAGTTCTGTCATCACCACCAGCGATTCACTTGCTTTCTTTTCCATGTATTTTTTTTGCAAATATAAGCTCATTTAACACTTTAGATTCTTCATGATTTTTACAAAACAGGATATCTATCATGTTTAATTATTTGGCAGTTCGTCTTTGTTTTATGAATTTCGGGCAACGAATTGCTAATTATGACCGATCAAACAAAAATTTCCTTCGATAATACTGAATATGCCTTTGCAGCCAAATCGGATGCCGAGTTAAAAAAAGCGAATTTTCTTTTTGGTATTATGGGAAAAGCCTGGCTTGTTAATATGGGACTTAAGATTACACCGCTTGCCATTAAATGGGGTATACCTTTTACAAAAACCCTCATCAGGCAAACTATTTTTAAACAGTTTGTTGGCGGCGAAACTTTGGAACAGACAGCTAAAGTTGCTGATAAACTGGAAGTATATAAAGTGCAGGTTATTTTAGATTACGGTGTTGAGGGAAAAGAAGGCGAAGAAAATTTTGAACACGCCCGTGATGAATTTAAAAGAGTGATAGACTATGCTGCTACACAGCCTAATATTCCGTTTATGAGTATTAAGGTTACCGGGTTTGCCCGTTTTTCTTTGTTGGAAAAACTGGATGAAGTCATGCAAAAAACTGCCGGTACTTTGATGAAAAGATACCTGCATGCTGTTGAATCATTAACCCATGCTGAAAAAGAAGAATGGCATAAAGTAAGATTGCGTATGCAGCAATTATGCGAAGTTGCTGATAAAAAAAACATAGGTATATTAATTGATGCTGAGGAAACCTGGATACAGGACCCGGTTGATGCGCTGAC
>JANMWP010000356.1:0-8919 GCA_031394065.1 Chitinophagaceae bacterium | reverse complement strand
CCTTTCTTAAAAACCCGCCACCCTGGTATAAAAAAATATTTTTTGCAACCTGCTGGCTGATGGTGCTGGCTCCCCTCACTTTGTTGGGGTGCCGTTTATTATACTTCATCGCAAGTTTTATTGCTTTAATGTCAAACCCGTCATGATCTGGGAATTGTTGGTCCTCGCTGGCAATTACGGCCAGCTTTATATTGGAGCCCATTTCATCATAGCCAACATAATCACGGCTTAGGCCGTGGCGCTGTAACAGGCTGCCAACCTTTGTTAAAGTAATCAACGGGTTAAAAACAATACCCAATAATAAATACAAGGTAGAAGAGATGTAAGCGATAAAAAAAACTTCCCTCAAAACAATTGCAGCCTTCTTCACAAATTCAATATGGCGCAGCCAGAAATAATAAACCAGGCCAACAACAAGAATCACAACAAGCACAATCAGCATTTTTGTTTTCAGGTTAGCAATTGGAAAATCTGCAACAGAAAATTTTTGAAAAATAAAAACCAGGAACCAGCTTATGTGGAGAATAAAAACCCAGAAAAAGATTTTTTTTAATAATACCCATGCTTTTCTCATGCAGGCCTAAGTTTAATGCAAGTTAAAGATTAAGGCTGCTTATTACTCATATTCATATAAACCAATTTGTATTTTTTTCCAACCGGCATTGCGCTGCCATGCTTTGTTCCTTTGGCCATAAAATAACCGAGTGTTCCCAAACCAATTGATGCCAATAACAGCGGTGCACTGAATTTTTTTCTATCGGCTACATAAATTATACCGCTGGCTAAAGTAAGCACAGCGCCGCCACCCAGTAATGCCGCTCCGCTTCCTTTTACATTAAAATTGGTTTTTTCTTTACGGCCTATGGCAATAATTTGGTTGTAATGATATTTATACCGGTAGCTGCCAACGGTGTCAACAATATAAGTACCAATATTGGTTGGCAGGTAATGCATAATAAACTCCTGCAGATATAATGTATCATTTTTAATTCCGTTAATCATTGCATTTATAAACGAGCCGCTTTCGGATGTAAATGCAATATTCATCCCGCTGTAATATGAGGTGATTGTTTTGTTGTTTTTTTTAAGCTGAATAAAGTCTGCCGATTGCGAAAACGATGTTGCAGTTATTAAAAGAAGGATTGGCAGTATTGGTTTCATGCAGCAAAATAAAAAGTGAAATTGTTGAAGTGCTAATATTTACTGTTAATGTTTTACCAATGTATAAATGATGCGGACCAAAATTACAAGCCCAAAGGCGAAGTATAATACACCCGATAGCCGGTTGATAATGAGAATTAACCGGTCACTTAATTTTTTGCCGATGTAACCTGCTCCAAAAACCTTTCCAACATCTGCCAGCATATTTACCCCCATGCAGGTTGAAAAAATTATGAAGCGATGATAAAAAGTTGCGCCGGCAGCCAATGACGCCGCCGCAAAAACCCAAAAAGAAATAACAGCAGGATTAATTGTATTGATGATAAAACCCGAACTCATGATAGCAAAATAATTTGTCTTTTTTCCGGTAGAGGTGTATACATCACCTGCAATTTCTACCGGTTCCTGCAGGCGCCGGGGTTCTACCTTTTTAATAAAAACGAAATAAATTCCTAATCCTATTAAAAAACAACAACCGGCAATGCCAATCGGAATCTCAAAAACCAACAGTTTTTTTATCACTTCGCTGAAACCATTGCTGAGTATTATCCAGATAATATCACTTACCCAAACCCCAATTATAAAACTAAAACCGCCTCGGCGGCCATGGTTTATAGTTTGCTTAATTGTTGTAAATATGACCGGACCAACAGAGAATATCAGCAGCAAACTAATCGCCAGACCTTTTAATAAAGCATCAATCATGCTCTAAATTTAAGAAAGGATTTTTAATAAAGTGCATTTGAATTATTACCGGTCAATTGCATCAAATTTTTTTATTAAGATTCATTTAACAGTTACGCCGCAATTCGGTTTATTATTTACCGTTCAAATAAAAACCCTTTATATGAATACAAGGCTACCCTTTTAATTACCACAACACTGCTTTCTACTTTAACCTAAAAACAAAGCACTTGAAAGCAAGAACAACAGCCATTGTATTCATTGTATTTTTATCCTGTTCATTAAAAAGCAATGCCCAGTTTTATAAAGACATGAGTGTAGGCCTCAATGCCGGCATTTATGTTTACCAGGGCGATCTTACGCCTGAAAGAATCGGTTCTTTCAGAACCTTGCAGCCCGGCTTTTCTTTTTTTGCAAAAAAACCAATCAATCATTTTCTGGCAGCACGAATACATATGAGCATTGCCAAATTAAAAGGCGATGACAGCCGCTATAGTAAACCCAAAT
Organism: Chitinophagaceae bacterium; assembly: GCA_031394065.1. Classification (GTDB taxonomy): domain Bacteria; phylum Bacteroidota; class Bacteroidia; order Chitinophagales; family Chitinophagaceae; genus Ferruginibacter. The sequence goes on along the minus strand of JANMWP010000356.1, from coordinate 6,567 downwards.
TCAGGCAGCTGCGTAATTTTTATTTTACCACACCGGTTAAAGAATTTTCGGCACAACTGGTTTGGAATATTTTGGGTAAAAATTATGAAGACCAGGGTATTATGCCCTATGTTTTTTCCGGTGCCGGTATTTCACTGATTGGTGTTAAAAAAAATTACAGTCGCATGGACACGAAATTTTTTGGAGAATCATCGGATGTTATTGCCGGACTGGCTGTTGATAACGCAAGAGGTACGCCCCGGGCTTTATTTTCGGTGCCGGTTGGTGTGGGTGCCGAATATCCAATATCTAACCGGTTCTCCGTAAATATTGAAACTTCTTTTCGTTTTATTTTTACTGATTACCTGGATGGTTTCAGCCAGTCGGCTAATCCAAAACAACAGGACCATTACCACAGTACATCGGCCGGTATCATTTATAAGTTTGGAAATAAAGACAAAGGGATTGGTTGCCCGGTGGTAAAACTTTAAGTTATCTTTTCTCCTTTTAAAAAATTTTGCCAGTCATCCTGAATTTTTCCTTTTAGCACCCTAGGAAATTTATGCTGGCCGCCAATTTTCCCTTTGGCTTTCATAAATTCCATAAACGTTTTTTCGGGTAATACTTTAACTATAATTTCTTTTAGGGCATGCCGGCGTTCTACATCATAATCGTCATTCAGTTCTTTAAGTTTGGTATCAATCCGGTTCTTTAAATCTGCTTCATCGGCAGTATCATCTGTTGCTATATACCATTGGTGTGCAAAAAATGTTCCGTAGGGCACGCCTGCTACCGTAAACTCCGGAATAGAAATATTCAAATCATCGCTTACCATTTCAATGGCTTTATTCATATTATCTACACTCAGGTGTTCGCCAACCAAACTCAAAAAATGTTTGGTACGGCCGGTGATAATGATCTCACTTCTTTCCCTGTCAACCAGTTTAACGGTATCGCCAATGGCATAGCGCCAGGCACCTGCATTGGTACTGATGAGGATGGCATAATCTTTATTTTCTTCAATTTCATGAATCATGTATGCTTCCGGCTCCTCAACCATATTCCCTTCCAGGTCAAAATTCTTTTGATCAAACGGAACAAATTCAAAAAACACATTGTTGTTAAGCGCCAGGTGCATACCGGCAGCATCTGGTCTGTTTTGAAAAGCTAAAAATCCTTCGCTCGCCAGGTAGGTTTCTATATAAGTTATGGGTTTGCCCATTAATTTTTCAAAGCCACGTTTGTATGGTTCCATCGCCACGCCGCCATGTACATAAAATGCCAGGTTAGGCCACATTTCATGAATATTTTTCAGTTCATACTTTTCAATAATCTTCTCCATACACAATTGCAACCATGCAGGTACACCTACTATAAAACCAATATCCCAGTTGGGTGCATTGTTTACAACCTCTTCCAGCTTTGTTGCCCAGTCTTTTACTTTGGCGATTTTTTTACCGGGCTTGTAAAGGCCCAATCCCTGAAACCAGAAGGGAATATTTCTTTGCTGAATGCCGCTCAGGTCGCCGGCAAAATAAGTTGGCCCCTTTTGCAGTTGTGTACTGCCGCCCAATATCAGCCAACCTTTTCCTACTGAGCTTCTCGGTATATTATCGTATTTGGTTAAACTAAGCAACTGGTTAAAACTGGTAACCGTATTGCTTCTTATTAAATCTTTTGTAATGGGAATAAATTTGCTGGTTGCATCGCTGGTACCGCTGCTGAGTGCAAAATATTTTATTACGCCGGGCCAGCAAACGTCGGGGCTGCCTTCTTTGGCTTTATACCACCAGGCATTGTAAATTTTATTGTAGTCAAAGGTTGGTACATGTTGCTGAAAGCTTTTACCGGGATGAGTGCTCATCAATACATCATCAAAACGGTATCGCTGGCCAAATTCAGTAAATCTTGCTTTTTTTAAAAGCTTCTTAAGCACTTTTAATTGCTGGCTTCGGGGGTTACTTATAGGTATATTAAGTGCCCGGGCAATAGATTTTGGAAGCTTAATATCAAATAGGGGCATCTCAGTTGTAAGGTTAAAGATAGCGAAGATAAAGAAAAAAGAGGACGACCCGGCCCCCTCTATCTCCCCCCGAGGGGGAGGAAATGGAGAAGATAAAAACGAAGAAACCTCAAGCCTCTCGCCTAATCTCTCAACCTTCTCTACAAAATAGGGGTGGTGGCACGTATTTTTTTTCGAAAACATAATCCTCGCTTTTATCCTCCAGCTCCCTCTCCTTTGGAGAGGGGTTGGGGTGTGGTTGGGGCTGGGGGCTGGGCCTGTTTTGGCTAACCATTTATAATCATTAAATTTGTCTCCTAAAAAATAAGCTATATGAAGAAGATTTTTATTATGGTTGCGCTTTCGCTCAGCCTGTTTAAGGCACAGGCCGATGAAGGCATGTGGTTACCGATGTTACTGGGCCAGCAGGTTTATGCTGATATGGTAAAAAAAGGATTAAAACTTACTGCGGAACAATTGTACTCCATCAACAAGTCATCGCTTAAAGATGCGATACTGATTTTTGGTGGCGGTTGCACCGGCGAAATTGTAAGCAGCCAGGGTTTGATCTTTACAAACCATCATTGCGGCTACTCTGCTATTTCCGGTGCCAGCACGGTTGAACACAATTATTTGCAGAATGGTTTTTATGCTTACAATAAAGACCAGGAAATAAAAAGTACACTCACTGTTCAGTTTTTAGACCGCATTGTAGATGTTACCAAAGAAGTGGAAGATCAGCTGAAAGGTTTAACCTATGCCGACAGGATTAAAAAAATCGCAGACGTTTATAAAGCAATTACCGATAAAGTTGCGGATAAAGAAAATGAACTGGCCGGAAGAGTTTATCCCATGTTCAAAGGCAACCAGCACATCATGTATGTGTACAAAACTTACAGAGATATCCGCCTTGTGGGCGCACCGCCTGAGAGTGTTGGTAAGTTTGGCGGCGATACCGATAACTGGGAGTGGCCACGCCATACCGGCGATTTTTCAATCTTTCGTGTGTATGCTTCTAAAGACGGAAAGCCTGTACCATACAGTGCCGACAATGTGCCTTTAAAACCAAAACATTTTTTACCGGTAAGCATTAAGGGATTTAAAGATGGCGATTTTGCCATGATATACGGCTACCCCGGCGGTACCACCCGTTACGAAACCAGCTATGGTATTAAACTGAAAAACGAAATTGATAACCCATCGCTGGTTGGCCTGCGTGATGTACGTTTAAAATTTATGTATGAGCAAATGATAAAAGACCCGGCTGTAAAATTAAAACTGGCCGATAACTATGCAGGCGTTGCCAACTACTGGAAATTTTTTGATGGCGAAACCAAACAGCTCATCAAGTATAAAGTATTTGAACAGAAGCAGGCTTATGAAAATAAATTTAATGCCTGGGCAAAAGGAAAATCTGAATATGAAAATGTGATTGCCGATTATGCAAAAAATTATGCCACCTGGACACCTTATAGTAAAATGCGCCAGTATTTAAATGAAGGTATTTTGGGTTCGCCTCTGGCCGGGGCTTCATCCAGGTTAATTTCGCTGGAAGACAAACTGATAAAAACCAATACCCCTGCAGCCGATCTTAAAAAAGCGATTGATGCCGCCACGGCGGCACGTAATGGCTTTAAGGAAGGCGAAGACCTTCCGAGCGATGAAAAGATACTGGCTAAAACGGCCATGATGTTTTATAACGATGTAGATAAAAACCAACACCCGATTGGCTTTTACGAAGGCGTGAAAGCAGCATATGGCAGCCTGAATGATGAAGCGACATTTAAAGTATGGGCACATGATGTATTTGCAAAAACCATGATGCTGGATGATGCAAAATGGAAAGCTTTTACCGATAACCCTACTGCCACCGCATTGCAGGAAGATCCGGCATTTGCTTATGCCGCTGCATTTTTAAAAAATTATACCGGTAAATATGCATCCCTTCGTGCAGATTTTATCAGCAAGGATGCTGAGTTGGGCAGATTGTATTTAAAAGGAATTATGGAGATGAACCCGGCAGCAGCTAAAATGATGTATCCCGATGCTAACTTCAGCATGCGGGTAAGTTATGGCGCAGTAAAAAGCTATCGCCCACGTGATGGGGTATTTTACGATTATGTAACCACCAGCAAAGGGGTACTTGAAAAATACAAAGCAGGCGATTATGAATTTGACCTGCCGGCAAAACAAATTGAACTATTGAAGAAAAGAGATTTTGGTCAATACATGGACAAGCGTACCAACGACCTGGTTGTTGGTTTTATTACCACCAACGATATCACCGGTGGTAACAGCGGCAGTCCGGTAATGGATGGCAGCGGCAATTTAATTGGCCTTGCATTTGATGGCAACTACGAAGCTCTCAGCCATAAAATTGCATTCGACAAAGACCTTAACCGCACTATTAATGTGGATGTACGTTATGTGCTTTGGTGCATTGATAAATTAGGCGGCGCAAAAAATATTATTGATGAGTTGAAGTTGGTGAGATAAGATTTTTGTGGAGAATTATTTAAACCGTCCTGCTTTTAGTGGGACGGTTTTTTATACCTTCGCTCCATGTCAATCCTCAACATAGAATTTAAAGCCACCACAAACAAACTTGCAGTATTGGAAGCTTTACTGCAGCAACACAACCCTGTATTCATCGGCGAAATCAACCGGTAGATACTTATTTTAATATTTATTTTAAACCGCTTTATTGCTAAATTTGGGTATGAGTAATATTAAGTTGTTTGCAAGTAAACAAATACGTTCGCACTGGAATGAACAGGAACAGAAATGGTATTTTTCTGTTCAGGATGTTGTGGGGATACTGGCCGATACGGTAGATGTTAAGGACTACATTAAAAAGATGAAAAAACGGGATGCCCAGTTGAATGCCAACTGGGGGACAATTTGTCCCCTGGTTGAAATGGAAGCAGCAGATGGCAAAAGGCGAAAGGTTCAGGCGGCAGATGCAAAAGGGCTTTTACGGATTATTCAATCTATTCCATCACCCAAAGCAGAGCCTTTTAAGTTATGGCTGGCACAGGTTGGGGCTGACAGGTTAGATGAAATTGAAAACCCTGAACTGGCAACACAACGCACCAGAGAGTTATACAAACTTAAAGGCTACCCCGATGACTGGATTGAAAAACGGATGCGTAGTATCGCTATTCGTGAGGAACTTACTGACGAATGGAAAACAAGAGGTGTAAAAGAACAAAAAGAATATGCAATCCTTACTGCTGAAATTTCAAAAGCTACTTTTGGTTTAACCCCTTCTGATTATAAAAAAGTAAAAGGATTGAAAAACCAGAACCTGCGTGACCACATGAACGACCTTGAATTAATATTTTCTATGCTTGGCGAAGCTTCTACAACTGCAATTGTAAAGACAAGAAACCCGAAAGGTTTTATTGAAAATAAAAAAGTGGCAAAACAAGGTGGTTCCGTTGCCGGCAAAGCAAGGCTGGATCTCGAAACTAAAACAGGTAAAAAAGTTGTGTCGCCAGAAAATTATTTACCCGTAGCAAAAAAGAATAAACAATTAAATAACGGGAAAAAGAAATAACCTAAACAAAATCATACAGCTTCACCCCATGTCAATCCTCAACATAGAATTTAAAGCCGCCACAAACAAACTTGCAGCATTGGAAGCTTTACTGCTACAACAAAACCCTGTATTCATTGGCGAAGATCATCAGATTGATACCTACTTTAATGTACCAGCCGGGCGCTTAAAATTACGGGAAGGCAATATTGAAAATGCATTGATACATTATGAACGTGAAGATACAGCCGGTGCAAAATCAAGTCATGTTTTATTATACCAGCACCAGCCCGATAAAACACTCAAAGAGATTCTTATTAAAACTATGGGCATAAAAGCTGTGGTTGATAAAAGGCGAAAGATCTATTTCATCAATAATGTAAAATTTCATTTTGACACTGTTGATGGCCTTGGAACTTTTGTAGAAGTGGAAGCTATTGATAAAGATGGAACCATCGGAAAAGAAAAATTACAGGCGCAGTGTGATGAGTATGCGGCTTTGTTTGGTATTGGTGCAGCAGATTTTTGTGCACTTTCTTACAGCGACATGGTCTTGCTAAACCCTTAATAGTTATTTAACCACAAAGAACACTAAGGGAGGCACAAAGAGCACGAAAGTTTTTCTTTGTGTTCTTCGTGAAAAACTTTGTGGCCTTTGTGGCCTTTGTGGTAAAACCTCCCCAGCTTCTTTTGTACCTTTGCCCCATGGCAGAAGACTTAACAATTATACAAGGCAGTAAAGCCGAAATTTATCAATCGCTGATACCGCAAATAAAAGCGTTGCTTGATGGCGAGCCTGATTTGGTTGCAAACCTGGCCAATGTATGTGCAGCATTGAAAGAACAATTCGGATGGCTATGGGTTGGGTTTTATTTGGTTAAACCCGATTCGAAATCCTTCGGCTCCGCTCAGGACGAAGAAACTGAATTGGTTCTTGGGCCTTTCCAGGGACCGGTTGCCTGTACAAGAATAAAAAAAGGAAGGGGTGTTTGCGGCGCAGCCTGGCACAATGCAGCAACCTTAATTGTTGCTGATGTAGAAAAATTTC
>JANMWP010000522.1:0-2400 GCA_031394065.1 Chitinophagaceae bacterium | reverse complement strand
TGAGCCTTCCATCTTTAATTGGAAAAATTTGATTCAGCAGGCTTTTATGAAGCGAATCAACCTGAGTGCAAAGGGACATTATGCAACACCCATCATCAACTTTGATAAAGGAATAGAGAAAGGCCACCCATTTGCTTATCACGTGTATGGTACAGCACTTAGTATTGTAACGGTGGATTGTTTAAGAGGTATTTATGAAATTGATGCAGTAAAAGTAGTGCATGATTTTGGCAGCAGCATGAACAGAGCTGTTGACCTTGGCCAGTGCGAAGGCGGTATTGTACAGGGTATTGGCTGGATGACGATGGAAGAGATCATTTATAATGCCGATGGTAAATTATTATCCAATGCATTATCAACTTATAAAATACCGGATATTTATTCTGTTCCTAAAATACTCGATGTAAAATTTTTACAAACTGATGGAAATGATATGGCCATCTTTAAATCAAAAGCGGTTGGGGAGCCACCGCTGATGTATGGAATTGGTGCTTACTTTGCAATTCGCAATGCAGTACTTGCTTTTAATCCTGCTGCTGATATTGCTTATACCGCACCCATCACACCTGAAAAAGTTTTGATGGCCTTATATTCCAATAATGACAAATAAAAGAGCGATATATAGCAAGCGTTGCTGGGTAGAAGGAAAACTTCAACCGGCAACAGTGTGTTTTGAAAATGGAATTATTACTGAAATACGTTTTAATAAAATTGATGAAGCAGAAGATGCCGGCGATAATATTTTAATGCCCGGCGTTATTGATGCACATGTTCATATCAACGAACCCGGAAGAACTGACTGGGAAGGATTTGATACAGCAACGCAGGCCGCCGCCGCCGGAGGCATAACTACGATTATTGATATGCCATTGAATGCGATCCCGGTTACTACCAATGCAAAAGCATTTGATGAAAAATTGTCAGCATCAAAAAACAAACTGCATGTTAATGTTGGTTTTTATGGCGGATTGATTCCGGGAAATAAAAATGAGTTAGAAGGATTAATGCAGGCCGGCGTATTGGGCATTAAATGTTTTCTCACACATTCAGGCATTGATGAGTTCCCCAATGTGGGCGAAAAGGAGATAGGTGCGGCCATGCCCATCATTGCAAAATATGGTTTGCCATTATTGGCGCATTGCGAATTGGAAAGTGATTGTGTAAATGAATTAGCACAATTTTCAACCAGTTATAAAACTTACCTGGCCAGCCGTCCAAAGAAATGGGAGAATGATGCCGTTGACCTGATGATACAGCTTTGCCGCAAGCACCATTGTAAAACGCATATCGTTCATGTGTCATCTGCAGAAGCACTGATAAAAATTCAACAGGCAAAAGAAGAAGACTTGCCCATCACAGCTGAAACCTGTGCCCATTATATTTATTTTAATGCAGATGATATTCCGGATGCCAACAGTTTATACAAATGTGCACCACCCATTCGGGAAAAAGAAAACAATGAGCTGCTTAAAGATGCATTGGTAAATGGCGTGCTTGATTTTATTACAACCGATCATTCGCCGGCACCGCCGGATATAAAAGAAATTGAAACAGGTAACCTGCAAAAAGCCTGGGGTGGTATTGCAGGGCTGCAATTTTTATTGCCTGTAGCATGGACGGCGACGAAAGAAAAAATTTCTATTGAAAAATTCATTCCTTTGCTTACAGAACACCCTGCAAAATTTTTGCAGATTGATAAGCAGAAAGGAAAACTGGCTGTTGGTTATGATGCCGATTTGATTGTATGGAGCCCGGAAGAAAAATTTGAAGTGAAAGCAGGAGATATTTTGCACCGGTATAATTGCAGTCCTTACTGCGGGCAAAATCTATATGGAACGGTTCAACAGACAATTGTAAATGGCATCACTGTATTTCAAAATAAAAAAATTGTACAAAAAAACGCAGGACAATGGCTTTTGAAAAAGTAAAAGAAATAATTAAAGAGGCTCCGGCTTTTGCACAACTAACCGACCTGGCTGCCGAAAGGCTTGGTGGCAAAGTGTTATTTGCTACCGATTATTTTTTTGCAGAGAAAGAAAATCTCATTAAACCAACAAGAGGAATTTTTATTACCGGTAAATATACCGACCGTGGCAAATGGATGGATGGCTGGGAAAGTCGCCGCAAGCGTACACCAGGCCACGACTGGGCTGTACTGCAACTGGCAACACCGGGTAAAATTGTTGGCTTTGATATTGATACTAATTTTTTTCTCGGCAATCATCCGCCACATGCATCAATCGAAGCGGTTTACTTAAATGATGCCGATCCTGTAAAAGAATGGGAAGATATTGCATGGAAACAAATTCTGCCCAAATCGCATTTAGATGCAGGCTCACAAAATTTTTATGAAAGCAACAGCGATGAAATTTATACACATATCCGCTTACATATTTATCC
>JANMWP010000521.1:0-1945 GCA_031394065.1 Chitinophagaceae bacterium | reverse complement strand
TAAATTTAACGAAACTAAATTGTTTATGGAGACTAATCGGGATGAGTTGATCAATAAATTTTACAGTTCTTTTCAAAAACTGGATTATAATGGCATGAATGCCTGTTACAGTGATGATATTGTTTTTTTTGATCCGGTATTTGGTTTATTACGGGCAGATGAAGCAAAATCCATGTGGGAAATGCTTTGTAAAAATGCCAAAGATTTTTCACTCACCTACGGTAACATTCAGCACCTTGATGATGAGTATAGTACCTGCGATTGGGTAGCCAGTTATACTTTTTCAAAAACAGGAAAAAAAGTAGTGAATAAGATTAAAGCAAATATGCGTTTTGAAAATGGAAGGATTGCAGAACATAGTGATGCTTTTAGTCTGCATAAATGGAGTAGCCAGGCATTAGGTTTTATGGGATGGCTGCTGGGCTGGAACCGGTTCTTTCAAAGAAAAATACAGAACGGGGCACGGAATAATTTGATGGGGTTTAAGGAAAGGAAAAGATAGGTTGTTGGTGAGAAGACCAACAATTTCGGGATAAGTTAAAACCTCGTTTCATTCCTTCAAATACTTCAAATATCATTTCAGCTGTGCTATTACACATACATCCTCGTGGGGCCGGTTATGTGTGAATGGCATGTTAGCCAATTCATCATGTAGCTTTACTTCCTGTATATTTTTATATTGGTTCGTTTGAGCTAACTGGTATATTAACCCTTCCGCATCGTAACACCAATGGTGAGCCTCAAAAGGCATACTATGAGAAAAAATCGAGAAATAAAAACTGTCTGGACTTTCTTTATCTATTCTTGTCAATGCCCATGGAAATTGGTGGCGGATATTTCCAGAAGCATAAAAGTCTGCATATTTCCGGAGGTCGGGCGTGGTAATTAGAATATAGCCATCGGGATTGAGCAAAGATGCTGCTCTGCACAAAACTTTTCTGCCGTCTTCGGGTGTAAAATGTTCAAATACATGTTGCATGCGCACCAGGTCAAATGTTCCCATTTTTTTCAACTGATTTTCTGGTGAGTTGATTATGTCGAGTCGGAAATACCGGTCTTTGTTTTTTACAATCTCTTCAGGAAAAGTGTCAACATAAAAAAAATCGTTTTCCACATTACCACCACTTCCAATGTCAAGCCATCTTGTTTTGCCCGATTTAATCAGGATCTCTTTCAAGCCGCCTCCAAATTCACCTTTCAGCCTTGCCTGATCTTTATCGCTAAGAACTTTCAACTCTGAACTGTTTCCCAATTCCGGCTGTTTGGTATCTTTTATTTTGAAGAGATGGAGCCCGTATTTATTTAAAATCCTGTTTAAAGCTTTGCGCATGTACTTTTTTTCAAAAGTATTCATTTCAGTGTTATGAACGAATTTCTTTATCAGGAATTTACAGTTATAGTTTTAACTTTTTCGGTTCCAGGTGAAAAAGCCAGATCAGGCATATAAGATGACAAGTATTGCATCATCAAAAAACACTTTGTATATTTCGTAATCATTTAACCAAAACTATTCAATCATGCAAAATTTTGATTATTTAAACTGGCCGGCTATTGCAGTAGCGGCTCTTGCTTATTTTATTTTAGGTGCATTGTGGTATTCCAAATTTTTATTTGCCAAACGTTGGATATCAGATCTTAAAATTGATGTGAATAATCCTGATGCCAAAAAAGGGATAGGGTTGATGTTTGGAGGTTCGTTTGTACTGATGTTTGTGCAAAGCCTTGCCATTGCTGTAATTGCCAGCAAGATGGAGTTTGTTGGTGGTTGGCTGAGCGGTTTAAAATTAGGCGCTGTTACCGGATGCTGCTTTTGTGCTGCTGCTGTTGGGGTAAATTATTTGTATGAGAAAAAACCGTGTAGCTTGTTTTTAATTAATGCAGGTTATGCTATAGTTGGAAATATTATTGCGGCTGTTATTATTTGCAGTTGGGAATAAAAGATGCA
>JANMWP010000352.1:0-1762 GCA_031394065.1 Chitinophagaceae bacterium | reverse complement strand
AACCGGTTATTCATTTAATCTTGATGGTACTTCTATCTATTTAACCATGGCTGCGGTTTTTTTAGCACAAGCTACCAATACCCCACTTGATATTGGCCACCAGATCACCTTGCTGCTGGTTTTATTACTTACTTCAAAAGGAGCAGCGGGTGTAACCGGCAGCGGCTTTATTGTTCTGGCCGCAACCCTGCCAACAGTAGGACACATACCGGTTGCAGCCATTGCATTAATTTTTGGTATCGATCGTTTTATGAGCGAAGGCAGGGCGATCACCAATATCATCGGCAATACCGTTGCCACTATTGTTGTTGCTAAATGGGAGAAGGAGATCGATATGGAAAAGGCTAAGGGGTTGATCGGATAAAATCCACAAACTCTTCTTATATTTAAAAAACATTCCTGTTCTTTAAATATTTCTCATGTACAAAAAATTATTCCTTTGCCAATTGCTTATTGCGTATTGCCTATTTGCATCAGCTCAATCGTACAAAAAACTTCATTTTAAATCCATTGTTGTTGATACACATAATGACCTGCTGAGCACTGCCATTGAAAAAGGTTATAGCATTGATAAGGACCTCAGCGGTAAAACACATTCAGATCTGGATCGTTTTAAAAAAGGCGGCGTTGATGTACAGTTATTTTCCATCTGGTGCGATGGGTTAAAAGAAAATCCCTATGCCTGGGCAAACAGAGAGATGGATACACTGGATGCGGCTGCCAAACGCAACCCGGATAAAATAGTAAAAGCGGGCAACCCTGCAGAATTATTACAGGCAGTTAAAGAAAAAAAATTAGCCGCCATGTTTGGTGTAGAGGGCGGACACATGATTGAAAATAATTTAGACAACCTGGATAAATTTTATAACCGGGGAGTTAGATACATGACGCTTACCTGGAACAATTCAACCGATTGGGCAACATCAGCCCTTGATGAAACCACCAAAGCAGATTCGTTAAAACATAAAGGACTTACTGATTTTGGCAAACAGGTTGTTAAGCGCATGAACGAACTGGGTATGCTGGTTGATTTGAGCCATGTTGGTGAAACTACTTTTTGGGATGCCATTAAAACAACTACAAAACCGGTAATTGTTTCGCACAGCTGTGTGTATAGCTTATGTCCGCACAGGCGTAATTTAAAAGATGATCAGATACTTGCCGTTGGCAAAAACGGTGGTGTTATTCATCTTAATTTTTATTCGGGCTTTTTAGACAGCAGTTTCGACAGGCGCACACATCTCTTCAACATGCGGCATCAATATGAAAGAGATTCTTTACTCAAACAAAACCCCGAGCCTTATTTTGCCGATATGTTTTTATTTACAAAATATCCTGAAGAAGTAAAAGAACTGAGGCCCCCACTTTCATTATTGATTGATCACCTGGATTATATTGTAAAGCTGATTGGTGTTGATCATGTAGGAATAGGGAGTGACTATGACGGTGTTAATTCTTTACCGCAACAATTAGATGATATAACAGCCATGCCGCTTATCACTAAAGAACTTTTGGCAAGAGGATACAGCAAAAAAGATATTCGCAAAATACTCGGCGAAAATTTTATGCGGATATTTGAAGCCAATCAACCGGTTAAAAAATAAATAATGAAACAATTTTTGCTTATCGCTTTATTACCGTTGCAATTATTTGCTCAACCGTTTTCCAGCACGGAAATAACCGCCTGGAAAAATCAGGCAAATAACATCACCATCATCCGTGATAATTATGGCATACCGCATGTGTATGGTAAAACCGATGC
>JANMWP010000496.1:0-4682 GCA_031394065.1 Chitinophagaceae bacterium | reverse complement strand
CAAATTTCCCTTTGCAAACACCACCACTTTATTCTGATCGGTTCTTCCGTATAAATCGTTTTCACTTTTTTTAGATGTTCCTTCAATCAATACTTTACGGGTTTTGCCTACTTCTTTTTGCATAGCCAGTAAAGAGTGGCCACGATAGAGATCAACCATTTCCTGAAGCCTTCTTTTCTTTACATCTAATGGCACATCATCTTCAAACCTACGGGCAGCAAGGGTTCCCGGCCTTTCGCTGTAAAAATACATATAGGCCAGGTCGTATTTACAGTATTCCATCAGGCTTAAAGATTGCTGGTGATCTTCTTCGGTTTCGGTACAAAAGCCCGTTATCATATCAGTTGAAATACCGCAATCAGGAATCAGTTCCCGTATGCGGTTTACTTTGGCGATATACCATTCACGGCTGTAAGTACGGTTCATCATTTGTAAAACACGGGTGCTGCCGCTTTGTACCGGCAGGTGAATATAATTGCAGATGTTTTCGTACTTCACAATCGTGTGCAACACATCATCGGTAATGTCTTTTGGATGCGAAGTGGAGAAACGAACACGAAGGAGGGGAGAGATTAAAGCGACCTGCTCTAACAACAAAGCGAATGTTACAGCATCACCGGCCCCCTCTAAATCTCCCCCCGTTGGGGAGACTTTTGCACTCTGCGAATTTTGAGTGTTTTTAATTTCGCTAATATCTTCTCCATTTCCTCCCCCACGGGGGGAGATATAGGAGGCTTGATAATAACTATCCACATTCTGCCCCAACAAAGTCACTTCCCTGTAACCTTCTTCAAATAAAGTTTTGCATTCGTTGATGATGGATGCTGCATCCCGGCTTCTTTCCCGGCCACGGGTAAAAGGCACCACACAAAACGAACACATATTGTTGCAGCCACGCATGATGCTTACAAATGCATTAACGCCATTGCTGTTTAATCTTATCGGGGCAATGTCTGCATAGGTTTCATCGCGGCTTAATAAAACGTTCACGGCTTTTTGCCCGGTTTCTGCTTCTTCAATAAGGCCGGGTAAACTGCGGTATGCATCGGGGCCAACAACTAGGTCAACTAATTTTTCTTCTTCCAGAAATTGTGCTTTTAAACGCTCGGCCATACAGCCCAGTACACCCACCAGCATGCCGGGCTTTTGTTTTTTTATCTGCCTGAATTCTGTTAAGCGTTTGCGTACCGTGGTTTCGGCTTTTTCACGAATGGAGCAGGTGTTGATGAAGATGAGATCGGCTTCTTTAAAATTGTTGGTGGCACCAAAACCATGGTCCTGTAAAATGGAAGCCACCACTTCGCTGTCGGCAAAATTCATGGCGCAGCCATAACTTTCAATATAAAAATATTTTTTATAGCGGTTGGCATCCAGTGCAAAAGGGGCAAATGCTTCGCCCTGTCTTGCTTCATCATGTTCTTTATTGGTAGCTACATTCAACATTAACCGGCATTTTTTTAGAGCAGCAAAGATAGTTAAATGCTTGCAGATTGTGACAGGATGGCAGAAGCTTTTCTGGACGTTTAGCAAGGGTTGCCAACCTTTATAAAGCTCACTTGAATTTAAAATCTATTACTAAGGTTGGCAAGCCTGATAATGTAATCGGTACATTCTGTCTTTAAAAGCGTAAATTCACCGACCTGACATCTTCAATTTACAATATTCGTTGTCTGAAGAACTAACCCAGCCTTTACATTATGACCAACAACCTGTACATCGTTCGCCACGGAAAAATGTTAATTGAAGAGCGCAATAAACCTGATTACCTGCACTTATCAAAAGAAGGGCTTGATTTTGGACTTTACCTGGATAATTATTTTAAAGATGTTTATTTTGATCATATTCTTTTTCAGTCTATCGATGTAAAAACATCTGACCCCTATAACCGTTGCCGCAGTACCATACGGGGCACAAAAGGAGTTAAGGCAGAATTTGATAAAACGCAGTTAAGCAAAATGTTTGCTGATATTAATAAAGAAGAAGGGGGCCGGCAAAATGTTTTGCTCTGTTACCGCACCGAAGCTTTTAATGTTATCAGCAATATTGTAGGTACCGATAGCGAGGAGTTTTTTAATAAGGATTACAACCGTATTTTTCATTTCAATTTCAGCAATAACAATTACAGTTTTGTGAAGAAAGTGAATACAGAGGAGAAGTAAAACACCGCACCAGGAAGCTTTTCACCCCAGGGCACTATCAAAAAACTTATGCCTGATAATATTGCAGGGAAACCGTATTTTTGCCCCTCTAAAAATATATTTAATGAAAAAATTATCCCTCTTTTTAGTTTGTTTTTATTTTGTAACAGGTGTTACCGCCCAGGACAATGAAGCACTTGCTAAACACTACCTGAAAGTTTACAACCAGGCAATTAACTACAATGATCCAAATGCAGCCATCAATGCGTTGCATAACTATATTGCGATAAACAACAGCACTACTTATAAAGACACTTTATCTATGCTGTACTTTAATATTAAATCGTATTACAGCTCTTTGCTGCTGGCTGAAGAAGTTTATAAAGCTGCTCCGGCTAATATAGATGCGATGGCCCGTACTGCTGAGTGTTATGATGAACTGGGCGACCCCAAAACAGCCGCTGCTTTGTACGAACAGGTTGTTCCTAAAACAAAAAATCCTTATCATAATTACAAACTGGCAATTTGCCAGTACCAGCTTAAGCGTACTGCAGAAAGTGAAGCATCGGCAAAACGGGCTTTAGCCGATACTGCCAGTAAAAACATTGGTGTAAAATTTACCCAGATGGGTGGTATTGAACAAATGATACCGGTAAATGCTGCTGCGGCCAACCTGCTGGGTGTATTAAAAATGGACACTAAAGATTTTTTGGGAGCACAGGTAAATTTTAAACAGGCTTTAACACTGTATCCTGCTTTTGCAGGTGCAAAAGATAATATGGATATGTGTGAGAAGAACCTTAAAAAAGCACCGGTTAAATTACCTGTTAAACCAAAGGGGAATTAGGTAATTGACTGTGTTGATTTCTCAGGCGAGTCTCTGGCCTGGCAATGTGTGTAAGCCCAGGACTCGCCGTCTATCAGGAAGGGATGCTGAGGTTAATACCGGCTAACTCCCCAAAATTCAGTACCTCATATTTACCCTGTTCTCCTGCAATATAAAAACGGGCAGAGCTATGTTCGTATTCAAATGGATTGGCTGCCAACATCCACTTACCTATGCATGGATTCATGTGCATGTAATCTAATTTTTGCATGATAAAAGTATCGCTGTTACATTCTTTCCAGTCAAAGCTATCTTCCCACACTTCATGTAATTTACCTCTTTTTTTATCACTCCTGTTTACTGCATTTTCCAATAGCTGCAATATATTATGCTGTCCTTTTTCTTTAAGCCTTTTTATTATTTCATAGCCAATAAATCCTTTTCCATCTCCAATAATTTTATTAATGCTTTTAGTTGTTTTTCTAAAAGCTATTGTAGCATGCACATGATTAGGCATAATTACGTAACCGGTTATAAAATGTCCGTGCGATTTAAGTACATCAAACCAATTATAAATCAGGTCGTAACTATTGGTAATGGCAATTAGCTGTAACCAGTTATGACAGGTGAATGTAATAAAGAAGTGCCCGTGATTGAATGGTATTTCTTTTTTAATTGGCATAATACTAAGATACAATTTTGTATGGCTCCGTAACACGGCGAGTCCTGCGGGCCAACGCACAAAGCCAAGGCAGAGACTCGCCTGGGAAGCCAATTTAAACCTCATCCCACAAAAAACCGCCTCAGTTTGCTGAGGCGGTTTGTAAAGTATCTAAAAATTTATTTTACCAGATCTTTGTTCTTTGCTCCGGTGCTTTGTACATTTTATCTCCAAACTTTACATCAAAAGCTTTATAAAAAGCATCTATATTGGTAAGCGGGCCATTGCTGCGGTACATACCCGGCGAGTGGTTATCGGTTACAATACGTTGTGCTGCAGCTTCAGGCAAAATATTATTGCGCCAAACCTGGCTCCAGTTTAAAAAGAAACGTTGGTCGGGTGTAAAGCCATCAATCTTTTCGCCGCTTTGTCCCTGCCTAGTATTTTTAAAGGCTTCGTAAGCAATGCTTAGTCCGCCAAGGTCGGCAAGGTTTTCGCCAAGCGTTAATTTACCATTTACATGCAGGCTATCTAAAATAATGAAGCCATTGTATTGCTGCACCACTTCATCGGCCCGTTTTTTAAATATTTCAGCATCGGTGCCTGTCCACCAGTCCTGTAAATTTCCATCGGCATCAAACTGGCGTCCCTGGTCATCAAAACCATGGGTCATTTCGTGTCCTATTACGGCGCCAATACCACCATAGTTAATGGCATCATCGGCTTCAAAATCAAAGAAAGGGAAACGCAGAATACCTGCAGGAAAAACGATTTCATTTTTTTGCGGACTGTAATATGCATTCACCGTTGGCGGCGTCATACCCCATTCGGTTTTATCAATGGGTTTACCCAGGCGGTTAACATTATCGTTATATGCCCACTGGCTGCAGCGCTGCAGGTTTCCAAAAAAATCATCTCTTTTAATTACAATGCCATCGTAGTTTTTCCATTTATCGGGGAAACCAATTTTTTTAACAAATGCGTGTAATTTGCCCAGGGCTCTTTGCTTGGTAACTTCACTCATCCAGTCTAATTTTTTAATGCGGCTGTCGAATGT
>JANMWP010000490.1:0-3439 GCA_031394065.1 Chitinophagaceae bacterium | reverse complement strand
AAAACAAAAACTGATGGAAGAAAATTTATTTGAACAACGCATTGACCTGAGCGGACTGAACAGATCCGTTTATGAGATTAAGAACGAAATAGCCCAGGTCATCATCGGGCAATATAAAATGGTTGACCTGTTACTGATTGGCCTTTTATGCGACGGGCATATTTTAATTGAAGGTGTACCCGGTGTGGCAAAAACATTAACAGCCAAATTGATCGCTAAAATCATTGATGCCGATTTTTCACGGCTGCAGTTTACCCCCGATCTGATGCCAAGCGATGTAGTGGGCACTTCGGTTTTTAACCCCAAAGAGGGCGACTTTAAATTTAAGGCGGGTCCCATCTTCAGTAATATTGTTTTAATTGATGAAATTAACCGGGCACCTGCAAAAACACAGGCAGCTTTATTTGAAGTGATGGAAGAACGACAGGTAACTATTGATGGCATTACCCACCAGATGCATTTTCCATTTTTGGTTTTGGCTACACAAAATCCCATTGAGCAGGAAGGTACATACCGGTTGCCCGAGGCTCAACTGGATCGTTTTCTTTTTAAAATTGAAGTGGATTACCCAACATTGCAGGAAGAGATTGATATACTGAACCGCCAGCAGGGAAAAACACAAACACAAATGATAGAAGGCATTCGTAAACTTTTATCGCCACCCGAAATACAGCATTACCGCAGCCAGGTACAGTCCATCATCATCGAACCAAAACTGGTTGAGTTTATTGCCCGGATAGTGAATGAAACCCGTAACAATCCTGCATTGTACCTGGGTGCATCGCCCAGGGCATCACTGGCAATACTGCGTTCTGCAAAAGCCAATGCAGCCATTAAAGGCCGCGATTTTGTTACGCCTGAAGATATTGTTGAAATGGCACCGCATGTGCTCAGGCATCGTATTATACTTACACCCGAAAAAGAAATGGAAGGTATTACTGCAGATGATTTGATTGAATCAATTTTAAAAACAATTGAAGTTCCCAGATAGGGTATTTGGATTTAAAAAATAACTGAGAAGATGGGCTTTTTTTTAAGAATTTTAATTAATAAGATTTTTTGGGATGTATTTATTGCAACCAGATTTTATCTTTTTGCAGGCTTGTGTATTGTTTTATTTATCATCTCTTTTTTTATACCGGATATGTATCCCTATGTAAAAATTTTACTGTTTATTTTAATTGCATTGGTCATTATTGATTACCTTTTTCTGTTTGCATTAAATAAAGCGCCAACTGCAAAAAGAATTACTGCCGACCGGTTCAGCAATGGCGATGAAAATAAGGTAGAGCTGCAGGTAAAAAATAACATGCTTTTTACTGTTGATATGGAGATCATTGATGAGCTGCCGGTGCAGTTTCAAAAAAGAGACTGGAAGCTTACACACCGGTTTAGTGCCGGCGAACAAAAAAATATTTTGTATAATCTGCGTCCGGTAAGCAGGGGCGAATATGAATTTGGCCGCATTATTATTTATGTAAAATCTTTATTGGGTTTAATAAAGCGCCGCCATAATATGCTGGTCGATGAAGTTGTTCCGGTGTATCCTTCTTTTTTACAAATGCGTAAATACGAACTGCTGTCGCAAACCACCATACAAACCGAACATGGCAATAAGCGCATGCGTAAAATAGGCCACAGTATGGAGTTTGAGCAGATCAAGGAATATGTACGGGGCGATGATATCCGCAGCGTAAACTGGAAAGCAACTGCACGCAAGGGATCGCTGATGGTGAATAATTATACCGATGAAAAAAGCCAGCAGGTGTATTGTATTATTGATAAAGGCCGGCTGATGAAAATGCCTTTTGGCGGATTAACCCTGCTGGATTATGCCATTAACAGCACCTTAGTTCTGGCCAATGTTTGTTTGCAAAAGCAAGACAGGGTAGGGCTGATGACTTTCTCCAATAAAATGGGATCATTACTTGCTGCCGACCGAAAGCCCATACAACGTGAAAATATTTTACAGCTTTTGTACAACCAGGACACTGCTTTTCTGGAAAGTGATTATGAGATGTTGTACATGCAGATACGAAACCGCATCAAGCACCGCAGCCTTATTGTTTTGTACACCAATTTTGAATCCTTATCGGGCCTTAACCGGCAATTGAATTACCTGCGTTCCATAGCCAAACATCATTTGCTGATGGTAGTATTTTTTGAAAATACCGAATTGCATTCCCTCTCTCATTTAGATGCAAAGAATGTGGAAGAGGTTTACATAAAAACCATTGCCGAAAAATTTGAGTTTGAAAAAAAGTTGATTGTAAAAGAATTAAAGAAGCATGGCATTCTTTCTATCTTAACTGCTCCGGAAAAACTTACCATCAATGCGGTTAATAAATATTTGGAGTTAAAAGCGAGGCAGGCGATATAGATTTAACTGCTGTTAGTTGAAAATTCAAATTGTACATTTGTAAAAAAAGAATTGGCACGTAAAGCAACATACAGAGAAAGATATACCAACAAATTAATAGAAGCTGGAGAAGTACCGGTTAAAAAAGAACGAAAGGAAAGAATTCCTATTGATCCTGCGATTCAGCAGCCTTATGCAGATGGAAAAGTAATTTTAATAAACAAGCCTCTGCACTGGACATCTTTTGATGTGGTGCGTAAACTGCGTAGCCTTATCCAGATAAAAAAAATTGGCCATGCCGGTACGCTTGATCCGCTGGCAACCGGTTTGCTGATTGTTTGTACCGGTAAGTTTACTAAAAAGATAAATGAGTTTATGGCGCAGGAGAAAGAATATACCGGTACCATTACCCTGGGCGCTGTTACCCCAACCTACGATCTGGAGAGCGAACCCGAACAGCAAAAAGATTTTTCATTTATTACAAATGAAATGTTGCAGGCAGCGACAGAAAAATTTGTTGGTGATATTCAGCAATTGCCACCCATGTTCTCTGCCATAAAAAAAGACGGCGTTGCTTTATACGAGCTGGCCCGCAGGGGAGAAGCAATAGAATTAAAACCACGCAGCATCAACATCAAATCTTTTGAAATAACTGAGATTGAATTACCTGTTGTACATTTTAAAGTGATTTGTTCAACCGGTACTTACATCCGTAGCCTTGCCAATGATTATGGCGCTGTATTGAGCTGTGGTGGCTACTTAAGCAGTTTGTGCCGCACAAGAATTGGGGAGTTTAAACTGGAAGAAGCAGAACCCCCTGAGTTTTTAAATTCAAACCAGCTTTAAATTTTACCCCCTAAAGGGGGAATGGAAGATTTTAATTTATAAGAGGGAGAGTATTTTATTTACTAAACTTCTAAACCCTAAACTCCTAAACTAGAACGGATAACTTATCCCAATCGTTAAATTATAATTTTCGTAACGCCATTTTTTATAGCGGTTATCATTGTAAGTACTGCCGGGGTTCAGCGGATCGGGCACCCGTACACCACGCCTGAATAAATTGTTGTAAGTAATATT
>JANMWP010000486.1:0-3721 GCA_031394065.1 Chitinophagaceae bacterium | reverse complement strand
AATATTATCATAATAATAGCGGGAGCTTTGAGTATTACTGTTTACAGGCCTGTAATATCCTGTGTAGGGATTATAATAATAGTTGCCCGAAGAAAGTGAGTAGGGATTATACAGATAATCATAGCGGTTAAAATTATTGTTGTCACGGGTGTCTTTTGTAAAATCTTCTGCAGCAAGTATAAATCCGCCATCAGCTTTAACAACAATATTGCGGATAAAGAAATTATCCAGTGCAAAACGCAATAACCCGCCATTTTTAGCTTCGGCACGAAGTGAATCAAATATTTCTGTAAACTGAGCCGTATATGTTTTTTCAGCTGCTTTATCCCATACATAGGTAAACAATCCTTCAATACTGCCTCGGTTTTTTTTGTAATAAAAAGTATTGATCAGGTAGCGGTTATTGCGGTTGTCAATTTTCAGTTTTACTTCATCAATATACTTTTCTTTTAAATCAATATCCCCAAATGCAAAAGTTTCCTGTGTTGGCTGTTTAATAACCAGGCTCAATGCATTATTGTTATCCCTGTTGCCTGATTGCTTGGCATAAGTAAAAACGAAAGTGCCGTCGTTGGCAACTAAAAAATTATCGTAACTCTCTTTACGTTCGTTATAATCTGTAAGCATCCTGCTCTTACTTATCAATTTCATTTCATCGTCAAAGAGCAGGGTTTGCATATTAAATTTCTGGTAACGAGTCTGTATTTTAAAAATCACAATTTTTTTGTGGTCTTCGCTGCTGATATTGGTGTAAATTTTATTATCAGTCATTACCGGAATAAGGGTTGTATCCAACTCAACGGGTTCAGTCATTTTTTGGGCTTTTGCATCCATTTTTACGGCCATGCAATGCAGTATGTTTCCTTTTTGGTACTGGTAAATCATGAAGAAGTAATCGGGGTAAGCAACAAAATCAATATTGAATGTTTTTTCGGGAATAAAATCAAGCCTGACAGTTTCCAGGGTATTCATGTCTTTATCAAAAATGCTGATCTTATGCCTGGATCGGATATTTTTATACACCAGTATATTGTTGTTCATTTTTCCGATTATATCAAAATTCATATCACGGGTATCATCTCTGTCAAAATCAGAAATATTGACGGTTTGAGCAACAAGTGATAAGGGGCAGATGGCAATCAGGACTATAAGTAATTGACAGATTCGTTTCATGCTTAAAACTTTGATATTAAAATTACGATATAAAAATCAATGGCTGTACTTTACACTGAACAAGATGAGCGATTTTTTGTTTTTACATAACAGATCTAACTTTTATAAAAATGTATACAGTTTTAATAACCGGCGGCACCGGATTGGTTGGCAAAGTACTCACAAAAGCCTTGATTGAAAAAGGATATTATGTTATTATTTTAACCAGAAGTTTAAAGGGAAAACAGGCATCGAAAAACCTGCGTTATGGGCTTTGGGATGTTAAAAAACAGGAAATTGATATAACTGCCGTTCAGGCCGCAGACTATATCGTTCATTTGGCGGGAGCTGGTGTAGTTGAGAAAAAATGGACAGCTGATTATAAAAAAGAAATTGTTGAAAGCCGCACAGAAAGTTCCGGTTTAATTATTGATGCCCTGAAAAATAATGCAAACAAGGTAAAAGCTGTTATAAGTGCCAGCGCCGTAGGTTGGTATGGAGCAGATACTGAATCTGATAAACCATTTACTGAAGGAGCTGTTGCTAATACCGGTTTTTTAGGACAAACCTGCAGGCTTTGGGAAGAAAGTATTGAGCCTGTTACAGGCCTTGGCAAGCGATTGGTAAAACTGAGAATTGGTATTGTGCTAAGCAATGATGGCGGCGCATTGGTTGAATTTAAAAAAACAATCGCATTTGGAATTGCCTCCATTCTAAGTAATGGTAAGCAAATGGTAAGCTGGATACATATTGATGACCTGTGCCGGATGTTTATATCGGCCATTGAAAATGAAAACATGCAAGGCAGTTATAATGCTGTTGCTCCCGAACCGGTGAGTAACAAAACCCTTACACTTGCTTTGGCAAAAACTATGAATGGCAAATTTTATTTTCCGGTTCATGTACCCGAATTTGTTTTAAAGATAATGATGGGACAAAGAAGCATAGAGGTTTTAAAAAGCACAACAGTAAGCTGTAAAAAAATACTGGATACCGGTTTTGAATTTAAATTTAAGACCATTGAACAGGCAGTAAACAACCTGGCTAAAAAATAAACTACAAATCCGAGTTCATCATTTTTCTTTTACTCCACAGATAAAATAATATGATATAGGCTAATGCAAATGACAGTACAACCATATTGAAATTAGAAGGTAAAATGTTTTTGGCAATGCCCTGAAATTGCTCAAAAGGCGTTGTCAGTAACCCATCTGATGCATTCATGGGCAGGTAATTCCCTAAATTACCCAGGTCGAGATTACTATCTTTTTTAAGTTTAATTGCCAAAAAGAACAACATCAGTGATACACCATTTTCAAAAATGGTATAAATAAAAAACAGGGCAATGGCAACGCCGGATTTTTTTACAAGTACAGATATAAGAATGGCAACCATGTTATAGGTTAATGCCTTTAAAAGAAAATATCCTACGTTTTCAAAACCATTTAATGAAAAAGCAGAGCCAGATATTGCACCAAAAATTAATGCAGTTACAATCACTACCAACGCACTTGCAACAGCAAAAAGAAATGCCATGGCCAGTTTTACTTTTAAAAACTCAAACCTGCTTACACCATCTATAATATTTTGCCGGTGCGTTTTGTAAGTAAATTCATTACTCACCAAAATAACGAGTAACAGAGCCGGTAACATCAGAAAATAGCTGCTGTAGTAACTTACAGTTTTCCAAACCATATCAAAATCAAACGGCGAGCCCGAAAAAAGAATTTGTGAACCCTGTACCTTATCCAGCACATTCCGCTTAAACATATAAACAATGTAATTGGTGGCAAATACACCAAGTACAAAAAAAGATGCCATCAAAATAAAGCCGGTATAACTTTTAATTTTAAGCCATTCTATTTTTAACAGATTAATCATTGTATAAAATATAATTGTAAAGAATTTTATTTATCACTTTGCTTTCCGGTAATTTCCAGGAACCTGGTTTCCAGCGATTTTCGTTTTACATTCAGTTTATTCAGAACAATACCCTTGTCGAAACAATATTTATTAACCAGCTCACCGGTAATTTTTTCGGTACAAACCAAATGTAATTCGTTATCAACCGCCGAAAGAGAAACCACTTCATTCATTTGCTGCAGTATGTTTTTCAAACCCTCATTATCTGATGCACTGATTTCAATTACAACATTTACACTTGTATTTACGGTTGCAGAAGTATTCATCAGTTCTGCAACTGAGCCTAACGTTTTTAAAACCCCTTTTTGAATGATGGCAACATGTGTACAAACTTTTTCCACTTCATCCAGGATATGGCTTGCCATAATGATTGTCTTGCCTCCTTTGTATAATTCTTTTATCAGTTCTCTTATCTCGGCTATGCCTGCAGGATCCAAACCGTTGGTAGGTTCATCAAATACTAAAATTTCCGGGTCGCCCAATAAGGCAGAAGCAATGGCCAGCCGCTGTTTCATACCAAGCGAAAAAGTATTGAAATAGAATCTTTACGCTCATAAAGATTTACCATTTTTAATACTTTTTCAATATCAGCTTCTCCCCTTCCTTTTATCCTGGCAGCTATCAGTAAATTTTTTTCTGCCGTGAG
>JANMWP010000451.1:0-4410 GCA_031394065.1 Chitinophagaceae bacterium | reverse complement strand
TTGCAAATGTAGGCTAATTAAGGCTCTTAACCTCATTTATTTATTTAACACCAGCTTCTATAGCGTAGAACTCACTTTTTTGAAGCTGTTTTTATTTTAGTTATACCCTGTAACAAACAGCATTAATATTCATGCCTGCCCCAACTGAAGCAAATAAAATCACATCGCCTTCATTTAATTTATGCTCAGGCATCAATCCTTTTCTTACCATATCAAATAAGGTAGGCACTGTTGCAACAGAACTGTTACCCAGGTTATGGATACTCATTGGCATAATATTTTCCGGAGCAACTGCAATACCATAAAGCTTATATAATTCTTTAATGATTGCTTCATCCATTTTTTCGTTAGCCTGGTGAATAAAGACTTTTTTTAAATTCTGAATACTTATTCCACTTTGATCCAGGCACATTTTCATTGCTTCGGGCACATGCTTCATAGCATATTCATAAACTTTTCTGCCCTTCATTTTTATATAACGGATACGTGGATCAGAATCGGGATAATAAGATTTACCCATATTCAAATACCCGACTTCGTCGCCACAATGTGATTGTACACAGCTTGCTAAAAGACCAGCATTGTTTTCGCTGCTGTTTTGCACTTCCATTACACAAGCCCCTGCCCCGTCAGAAAATATCATGCTGTCCCGATCATAAACATCCAGAACCCGTGATAAAGTTTCGGTACCTATAACTAAACATTTTTTTGCAAGCCCTGCTTTAAAAAAAGCATCGGCCTGTATTACGCCCTGTATCCAACCGGGGCATCCAAATAAAATATCGTAAGGTACACAGGATGAATTTTTAATTTTTAAGGCATGCTTTACCCTGGAAGCCAGTGCCGGTAATACATCGGTTTGAATGGTATGCTTTAACACATTTCCAAAATTATGAGCCACAATAATCTGGTCAATCGTTTCAGGATCGCAGCCGGCATCTTCAAGCGCTTTTTGTGCTGCTATTGCTGCCATATCAGAAGAGTCAATATCAGATGGAGCGTACCGCCTTTCTTCAATACCGGTAATTTTTTTAAATTTCTCAACTATAATATGCGGTTCAATATCTAAAACTTTATTGTCCTCAGCGTAAAAATTATGGCCGGTAAAATCACGGTTTGTTTTTACAAAATCTGGTATATAACATCCTGTGCCTGTAATTACAGTGGCTGTTTTATTCTGCATAAAAAATTTTTAAAGACTTTTAAAAGGCAGGCAATCAATTGGTATAAAATTACCGGTTTTATACTGAAAATAAAAGGAAAAACGGCACAATTAATAAAAACTGCTCAATTTGTATTAATACACTATATTTGCACATTATTAATACAATACAATTAAAAAAATGGACAAACAACAAGGCACCGTAAAGTTTTTCAATTCTGAAAAAGGATTCGGTTTTATTAAGCACAATGACTCAAACAAAGAAACTTTCGTTCACGTAAGTGGATTAATAAGCGATATTAAAGAAGGCGACAGCGTTGAGTTCGATTTGCAGGAAGGCAAAAAAGGAATGAACGCAGTAAACGTACAAGTAGTAGGATAAAACCTTTGCATCAAAACCTTTCAGGGCTATTCATAATTGAATAGCCCTTATTTTATGCCCGTTTTTTAACTAAATCCTAAATTTTTACAAAAACTGCAAACAATTTAATCCCGTATGTTGTTTATAGATAATTTTACAGCATAATTAAAAATAAAATATGAAAAGAATTTACGTATCGCTTATTTGCCTGGTAATTTCAGGTTTGGCTTTTGCACAAACATCAGGTAAAATTAAACTTGCCAACGGGCAGAAAATAATTATTGAAAGTACTATTGATATGCAGGCAACTCTTACTATGGGTATGGAATTAACAAGCAATTCTACAACCTTAAATGAATTGGAAGTAAAAAACAGCAATGCCAAAAATTCTATCATAAGTAATACACTTACCAAATTGAAGATGACTTCAAATATGATGGGACAGGCAACTAATTATGATTCTGAAAATAAAGCAGGTAATGATGAACAAGTGGCTAAAATATTTGACGATAAATTAAATAAACCCGTTGATGTTACCGTTGATAACTCAACCGGACTTGCTGCAGCTGAAAAGAAGAAAGAAAAGAAAACTGAAGTTGAAACAGAAGAGGCAAATCCGATGGCCGATATGATGAAAATATTTTCAGATAACG
Organism: Chitinophagaceae bacterium; assembly: GCA_031394065.1. Taxonomy (GTDB): domain Bacteria; phylum Bacteroidota; class Bacteroidia; order Chitinophagales; family Chitinophagaceae; genus Ferruginibacter. Next base: position 2,234 of record JANMWP010000451.1, on the reverse strand, counting down.
GATCAGATGATGCAGTAGTTTCAGGCGCATTTGAAATGATGGCAAAAGGTAAATCTGTTGGAGACAGCTGGGCAGATACTGCTACAGACAAGGATATGAAAACGATTCGTAGATATACCCTTAAATCTATTTTGGGAAATGAAGCAATCATACAATCAAATATTATATTAAATGCTGTAAATAAATTAGATTTTCAGGGAATGGAATTTACTATAAAAACCGAGACTAAAACAAATGGTGAAATTGTAACCGATATATCAACCGGATTGGTAAAAAAAAGAACAAGTGTTGCTGATATAACGGGCAGTATTCCAATGATGGGGCAGGACATGCCCATCAGCGCAAAAGTAACTACAACCAGTATTTACAAGTAATAGCCTTAGTTTTTTGTAAACAGTGTATGATAACCAAATGCTGTAAGCAAACAAACACCACCTATTATCCACCACAAATTGGTAAAGCCAATTGAAGCAGAAATTTGAGTACCGGTGGTGCTGCCAATTATCTGTGCTGCACTCCAGGCCATGGTATAATATCCTGCATACTGCCCACGGTTGCCATCTGCACTTCTGGAAATGTAATAAGAGTTCATAAAAGGTAAAGCTGTCATCTCAGCAAAAGTCATCAGTAACATGGATAAAACGGCAATGATGAAGCCGTGAATAAACGGTACGTTTAAAATAAAAAAGGATACTGCCATAATTAAGGTACCATAAGTAATTAATTGCAGATATGGCCTGCGCCCTTCCAGTTTAAATACGATTACCATTTCAACCAAAGCAATAATTACTCCATTCATTGCCATCAAAATACCAATCCAGAATTCATTGATATGCAAACCCTGTTTAAAATACAAGGGAATGGTGGTAAACAACTGAAAAAAACAAATGGAAAATAAAATTTGTAAGCCAATAAAATACAGGAAGATTTTATCGGTATAAGCAGGTTTTGGTTTTACCTTTTCAGCATTGGTTTTGTTTATGTTTTGCTGCTGTGCCAAACTTACTTTAGGTAAAAGCATTAACAATAATAATGCTGCACTTATATTTGTGAGGCCATCAACCCAAAATAATAAATGATAATTGAAAGATGCCAGGAAGCCACCCAACGCACCTCCAATTCCCCAACCTAAATTAATAGCAAGCCGATTGATTGAAAAAGCCTGTGTACGGTTTTGAGGTGTACTGTAATGTGCGATGGCTGTTGCATGCGCCGGACGGAATGATTCATTTACCATACTTAAAAAAAAAGTACAAACACAAATAGAATAATAACTCTTCATTTGCCCAAGCACAATAAAAAGAATACCGCCACAGAACAGGGCAAAGAATTGTGTATAATAAAATCCAAAACGGTCGCTTATTTTGCCCCCGATAAAAGCACCGGCCAAAGATCCCATACCATAAACTGCCACCACAAAACCAGCCATGCTCATAGAGTAGCCAATATGATTAATATACAGCGTCATAAAGGCCAGCACCATCGAACCGCATCTGTTTATAAGCATTACACCGGCAAGCAGCCACATGCGGCGTGTTAAACCGGTATAAGCATTTCTATATAAATTAATGGTGGCACTCAGCATAAAAAAAGTGTTGCAAAGATAAATTTTGCAACACTTCTTCTTAAAAAAATATTACAGGTTATTCAGAATTTCCAGAACAGAGGCACGTTTTCTATAATCAGTATTAAAAAATACGTATTTTATTTTACCGTTCTGGCCTATTATGTATGTTGCCGGCACCGGAAGATTGGCGCCATTAGTTCCATTGGCTTTATCAAAATCAATTCCGTATCCCTTGTACTTTGTTATCGTATTTTCATCAACTGCAAAATTCACTTTATACAATTTCATAATCGTCAACCCTTCATCTTCCAGTACCGAAAATGAGGCTTTGGTTTTCTCAATAGTCTTTTTCACATTCTCAGCATTTTCGGGAGTAATAGCCAATACTGAAGCGCCTTTTGCAGTTAATTGAGATAAAGAATCTGAAAACCGGCTTAATTGTTTATTGCAAAACGGGCACCATTGTCCCCTGTAAAAAAGCATTACAACCGGTCCGTTTTTTAAAGCTTGCTTAAGGCTCACGGTTTTACCGTTCTGATCTTTTGCATTAAAATCAGGAGCTATATCACCCACTTTTAGTCCAGCGGGATAAACTGTTTCTGTTTGTGCAAAAACAAAGGAGGAAACAATTAATAAAAAGGAAAACAGTAATGTGGATTTTTTAATC
>JANMWP010000365.1:0-13000 GCA_031394065.1 Chitinophagaceae bacterium | reverse complement strand
GAATTTTGTATCAGTACCGATAAAAGCAAACTGGATATCAACATCATTCATAATTATTTATGCGATGAAAGTTATTGGGCAAAAAATATTCCTGTTGAAACTGTTCAAAGAAGTATTGAAAGTTCCTGTTGTTTTGGTTTGTATGTAAAAGAAAATTCAATTTCAAAACAGATAGGTTTTGCAAGAGTGATTACTGACTTTGCAACCTTTGGTTATTTAGCTGATGTATTTATTATTGAAACATATCGTGGTAAAGGCCTTGCCAAATGGATGATGGAAATGATTATGAAACATCCCGAAATGCAAGGTTTACGCGGTTGGTTGCTGGCAACTAAGGATGCGCATGCACTGTACGCCAAATTCGGGTTTTCGCTTCTTGAAAATACAGGTAGATTTATGCGGCTATCGACATTTGATCAATACCCCGGAAACAACTCGTAATTATATCCTTAACTTGCAGCCTAAAATATAATACATGCTTAAATCAATGACTGGTTTTGGAAGAGCGGAACAGACAGTAAATGAAAAAACATTTTTAGTAGAAATTAAAGCACTTAATGGAAAACAATTTGAATTGCAGTTAAGGCTGCCTCCTTTGTTAAGGCCTTATGAATTTGAAATACGCAATACTTTGCAGGAGCACCTGGTACGGGGTACCATTGATTGCATGGTTATTATTAAGCAAAATGGAACTTCAAAACCGGTTAATATCAATACCGATTTAATAAAAGCATATTACAACCAGATAGAAACCCTGGCCGGAGAATTGAAAATTGATACCAATTCGGTTTTGAGCGCTTTATTGCGCCTGCCCGAAGTGGTAACACCAACCAATGATATTTTAAGCGAAACTGATTTTGCAGATTTTAGTAAGGTGTTACTGGAAGCACTCAATAATTTAAATCAACACCGGTCTGATGAGGGTGCAGTTTTGGAAAAAGACATGTTGCTCCGTATCCGTAATATTAAAGAACAGGAGGAAGCCATTTTGGTTTTAGAACCTAACCGCATGAAAAGAATTAAAGACGAAATAAATCAATTACTGGAGAAACATGTTGGTAAAGAAAATATTGACAACAACCGAATGGAACAGGAATTGATTTACTATATGGAGAAGATTGATATTCATGAAGAACAGATCAGGCTACGCCAGCATTGCGAATATTTTGAATCCATCATCAATGAAACAGATGAAGGCAAAGGAAAAAAATTATCTTTTATTCTGCAGGAAATTGGCCGTGAAATTAATACAACCGGCAGTAAGGCTTATGATGCCGACATACAAAAATGCGTTGTAAAAATGAAGAATGAACTGGAGAAGGCCAAGGAGCAGGTGTTGAATATTCTGTAAAGAAATTTTAAGTAAATAAGTATAAAGGGTTTTTGGTAATGAAAAGAATCACCGGACATAAATTTCTTTTTCTTTCGCTGTTAATAGCCTGTTGCCTGTTCATCAGCTCATGCACACAAATTGAAATATTCGAAAAAAATACAACGATACCCGAATATAAATGGCAGCAAAACTTTACTGCTACCGGCGATTTTATAATTACAGACACCATTTCAGCTTACAATATTTACCTGGTCTTGCGCCATACAGATGCTTATCAATATAATAATATCTGGCTAAATGTGGGGCTAAAGCCTCCGGGCGACAGTATGCATATTCAAAAAATAAACCTGGTTTTGGGTGATGATGCAAATGGCTGGGAAGGTACAGGCATGAATGATATATGGGATTTACGCAAGTTATTAAATGGCGAGCCCCGCAGATTTAAGCAGCCCGGAAAATACAGTTTCAGTATTTCGCAAATCATGCGTGATAATCCGTTGCTGCATATTATGAGTGTTGGATTACGTATTGAAAAGAAAAAAGATTAACAAAGCCTTTACCACAAAAACCGCCCTAAGCCGTTTTTTACAAAACAATTCTTTATTTTGCATATTATGAAAATGAAAATAGCTGCACTCATACTTCTTATTTCAATTACCGCAGATGTAAATGCACAACGCAGCAATGACAATCTCGAATACGTTCAAAAAGGCGAATTTGGCATTACGGTTGGGCTGGCTCATTATTTTGGAGATCTGAATACGAGGGCTTCAATCACCCGTCCAAAACCTGCAGTGGGAGCTTTTTTCCGTAAACAGTTTGGTAATTATGTGGGGCTGAGATTGAGTGCACATTATGCCCAGTTAGGCTTTAGCGACATCTACAGTAAAAATGAATACCAGAAAACCCGTAACCTGAGTTTTAATACAAACATCTGGGAAGTGGCTTTGCAGGGCGATTTTAATTTTTTTAAATTCATTCCCACCAATCCGGATTATGCATTTACACCATACATTACCCTGGGTGTTGGCCTTTTTACTTACGATCCTTATACGTACACAAATGGCGAAAAAGAATTTTTACGTCCGTTAGGTACCGAGGGCCAGCTTATCGGTTATAAGGGCCGTAAACCATACAATACACTGGCACTCTGTATACCGCTTGGTGTGGGCGTAAAATATAACCTCAGCGATAAAATAAATTTTTCTTTTGAAGTGGCTCACCGCTTCACCAGTACCGATTACCTGGATGATGTAAGCACAACCTATGCAGGCATAAACAATTTTTCGCCCTTATCAAAAGCCGCATTATTACAGGACCGTTCCGTAGAAATAGACCCGGCTAAACCCTTGGGGGTTGCAGGCAGGCAGCGTGGCTGGAGCAAGCAAAGAGATCAATACATCATCGCAGAAGTTGGGCTAACATATAATATCAGCACATACAGGTGCCCTACTGCCAAATAATTAATGCTGGATTTTTTTGGTTTTTTAAAAATAATAATTACTTTTACAGTCCCCCACTCAAAGTTGGTATAAAAATACCACTCCGTATCTTTCCAAAGAATAACAAAAGCATAAATCCTTATCATTCTGTGATGAGACCATAGTTTTTAATTTCAAAAAATTAACTATGGCGTTCATTCGCAAGTGCTTTGTTATTACAATAGCGATGTTTTGTGTATTATTTACAAATGCACAAACAGTAAGCTATCCGGTTCAATCTTCAAAAGCGCTGAAATCAACAGCTGAGGATATTGCCTTGCTTTTGCAAAAAGCAATAGTGGGCAGCCAGTTTACAACCGGGGCGTATTCAGCTTTACCACAATCGGGTTTTATTTTTGTTTACGATTCAACTATTACAGGTAAACAGGCCTGCAAAGTAGAAAGTGACGGAATTAGCTTTATAAAATTTACCGCAGCAGAAGATAATGGCATGTGCTTTGGCATTTATCAATATTTACAACAGCTCGGATTTCATTTTTACCTGCCGGGTTCCATCTGGGAAACAATACCGGTTCTTACAACTCCATATAAAAAAACCGACAGCATATACAATTTCAATTTTAAATACAATGGCTGGTATTTAAGTGGTGGCCACAACCGCTGGGTAATGGATAATGATAATAATTATGGTTGGGAAGCTTACTTTGGTTTAAACGGACACAACTGGTCATTATATCAGCGCCGTAACGGAATGACAGGAGAATATAGTTTTAAAGGACATAGAAGTGATATCATCGGCGGCACTAATTTTGCAACCTGGCAAAACAATTCCTGTTATATTGCTTCTCATGATAATTCACGTGCAGTTACTTCACAATCGGTGCCGGATGTAAATAATACCAATGCTAAAAATTTATGGGCATCCATCATTGAACAAAAATATGCAACATACAGAAACACAATTTTAACCAACACATCTTATTATGTAAACCAGTTTCGTGGTTTAAATTACAGCAATTATAATGTTGGTATTGAAGTAACGGATGGAGCAAAGTGGGGAAATACTAAAGATAATACAGGTTGCATAGGTGTTGACTACAGTAAAGAAAGTGATCAGAGTATTACATTGGCAAACTACACAGCACAAAAGATTGGTAACAAATATCCCAATATCCGGTTTCAGTTATACGCCTATTCCACACATGCTGATATTCCTTCTGCTGATTTGCCCATCAATGAAAAACTGGATGTTCAGTTAATACCTGAAGTATATCAAAATTTAACCAGTACAAATGGTTTACGCAACCGCTGGTACAACAGAACCAAAAATATTTCTGAGTATAATTATTTAAATCTGAGTGGCTGGAGTGGCGAAACACCCTCGCTTGACCTGGATGCATTAAAAGCAACCCTGCAGATTGCTAAAGATAAAAAAAGCCAGGGGTTGATGTGGGAAGCATCGCCAGCCAAATTTGCAAGCTTGCCATTTTTACTGGCGGCAAATAAAAATTTGACAAATAATATTTCGGTTGACAGTACCCTGATTGAATTTTGTAACAGCATGTTTGCTGAAGCCGGTAAAACTGTTTATAGTCTTTTGCAATTATGGACAGATAATAAAAAACTGGCTGGAGGAATTTCCAATGCATATAAGTTGCCATTATATTTTGATTTGGTTAAAGAAGCTGAACAAAAACTTGTACAAAGCCCTGAAATTTTTAAAGCAAGGTTACTGGAATTAAAAGCTTACCTGCATTATACAGCTATGTATTATGATTGGGCAGCAGACCAGGGTACCAATGCAAGAGACAGCAAGGCAGCAGCTTTGTGCCTTTATCTGGCTAAGATCAATAAAATGCAACTGGTTAACAGTTATTACCTCATATCAACCATTACAAGAAGTTACGAAAGCTCAGGCAATTTTTATCAGCAATACAATGTTGTTAATGGTACGGCTTACCTAAACGGAAACTTGCCATTAATAACTGCAGCGCAAGTTGAAAATGATTTTAAAACTGATTTTTCAAAATTCAGCAATGTTATCAACCGGTATAAATTTGAAACAACTGATGTTATTGCTGACCGTTTTAATGCAGCGGGTTTAATCAATAATAAAGAAATAAAAGTGCAGCTCGATTATACAAACGGGATGGATTATTATAACCGTTCCGAATTTTATATAAAAGCACCGGCAGCAGGCAGTTTTACAATTAATTACTCACCCGGTTTTCAAATGGCAGATAAGGGGTACATAAACTTTACGGTAGAGTCAACTGATAAGGCACTGGATATTATTGAAGATTTTTCATTGGATAGAAATGCAAAAGCGGGCAGCATAACCATTAAGCTTCCGGCGGCGGGCAATTACAAACTTACTGTTTGCTCAAAGTATAAATCAAAAGTTACTTTAAGTATAACCACCAATAAAAATGTATTTTATAAGAAAGGAATCTTTTTTGGAAAAGCAACCGAAAGTTATGAAAAGGATATAGATATGCCGGGATACATTTACATTCCCACAGGCATTGATAAATTATATTTCAGTATTGGCAACAGTAATGCAGGAGGCAAAGGATTTAAATCAGAAGCACATATAAACAGCGCATTTGTTATACAGGATAATAACGGAAATACTTTAAAAGCACGATTTGTGACCCCCAATGATTCTGCTTTATTTTATATTGAAATACCACGGGAGTCAGCAGGTAAATTCTGCCGCATCATCCGAAAATTTTATCAGTACAGTTTGGTGTTTTCTAATGTAAACAACTATTTATGGTATGCACAACCAAAGCCATTGCCTTGTAAGGAAGCCGATTTTACAATTGATGTTATCAATAAAAATGGTCAGTGTATTACGCAATTAACAGCAAATACAAAATCAGGACAGTTTGTTTGGGAGATTACAGATGCAGACAAAACATATACTTTCAGCAACCAACGGGTAATTGAATTACCCGGTTATATTTCGTCAAATGCCATTGTTACCTTAACGAATGGAATCAACTGCAGCTTAACCAAAGATCTTGGCAACGATGAAAAATTGAAATCAACAAAACAAGCCTGCGAAAACAAAACTGAGATAACAGGAATTTCAATAATTCCGGTTTTATACCCTAATCCATCAACCGGTAATTTTAAATTGATGCAAGACGGAACCCGGCTTGTTGCAAACCAGGTAATTATAATAAATGCCCAGGGCAATAATGTGGCAGCATTTGGTAACACACAGCAGTTTAATATCAGCAATTTACCAGCAGGAATGTATTGGTATAAAATTGTAATTAAACAAAAGGAGTTTTCCGGAAAGCTGGTTAAGCTGTAAGATTTGTGCTAAAAGCCATATTCCAACTAAAATTTATTACTTTTGCCCTCCAAAGTCACGCTCATAGCGTGACTACTCATTTTAGTGTTTATGAGCCTTAAAGATAATATTGATATACTGCGTTTGCCAAGTCACATTGCAATCATCATGGATGGCAATGGAAGATGGGCAAAAGAAAAAGGGGAAGACCGTCTTTTTGGTCATTTACATGGGGTAGAAAGTGTGCGGGATATTGTTGAAGGCGCAGCAGAATTAGGTATTAAATATCTTACCCTGTATGCTTTTAGTACCGAAAACTGGGACAGGCCTGAATATGAAGTATCGGGACTGATGGAATTGTTGGTTGAAACCATTCATAACGAGGTGCCAACGTTAAATAAGAATAATATCAGGCTTCATGTAATTGGCGATATCAATATGTTGCCAAATGCCGCAAAAGTTGAATTGGAACAGGCTTTAAAAGAAACCAGTGCCAACACAGGCCTTAATTTAATAATGGCACTTAGCTACAGCAGCCGCTGGGAAATAGTAAATGCCGTTAAAAAAATAGCCGCTGATGTAAATGAAGGCAAACTGTTGGTTGAAGCGATATCACAGGATACCGTACAGCATTACCTTACAACAAAAGATTATCCCGATCCTGAATTGATGATAAGAACAAGCGGAGAATACAGGATCAGTAATTTCTTATTATACCAGCTGGCATATGCCGAGCTGTATTTTACCAATACGCTTTGGCCGGATTTCAGGAAGGAAAATTTATATGCCGCCATTCTGGATTACCAAAGCAGGGAACGCAGATTTGGAAAGACTGGTGAGCAGATAAAAAAAGAAGAATCTACAAATTTGTAGAGTGCTAAAAGTCCTTCTCCTTCAGAAGAAGGATTTAGGATGAGGTGAAAGGCCCATTGAGTATAGAAAGTAGATAGAATTGCCTGTTTTTAATCGTTGTAACTGATGATTTAGGATGAGGTTAACAAATAGTTTTAATTATTGGGCTTAATTTGCCGCACGTTAAAAACAAACTGATGGAGAGGATTTACAAAGGAATTTTTATTATTGCAACCCTGATTTTTAGCAGCCAGTTTGTTTGGGCCCAGGAACCTGTTTCTGTTAATCCGGAACTGGAAGGAATATTTACTTCAAAAATACCAAAAGAATACACCATTGCAGGCATTACGGTAATCGGGTCAAAGGCATTTGATGCAAACCTGATTGTTTCTATTTCGGGCCTTGCTATTGGCGATAAAGTAATGATACCCGGCACAGATGTTTTTGGAAAAGCTATTGCAAAACTTTGGCGCCAAAGCCTGATTTCTGATATTGAAATTGCATTTACCAAACTGGAAGGTAGAGATCTGTATATTCAATTTGAAATAACCGAAAGGCCACGTTTGGCCAGTTTTAAATTTGAAGGAATTAAAAAAGGCGAAAGAGATGATCTTGAGCCCAAAGTGGCACTGGTAAAAGACAGGGTGGTAACTGAAAATATGAGATTAAGTGCCATTGAAGCCATCCGTAAATTTTATTTTGACAAGGGTTACCGGAATGTGGATATTCAGTTACAGGAAGAAAATGTAACTACTCTGAATAATGCAGTAGCCATCACTTTTTACATTAAAAAAGGAAAAAAAGTAAAAGTTAACTCAATTAATTTCAGTGGTAATGAAAGTATAGCGGATCAAAGACTAAAAAAACAAATGAAAAGTACCAAGGAGATGAACCGCATTACCTTGTTTCCGGTTGTAATAAAAAATCCCTTTGGCGATACTGCTAAACGGGAAACGTTTAATGAGTACATTCATGACGTAGGTTTTATGTCGATAACAAAAACCAGGGATTATGTTGATCCTTATTTCAGGATCAGAGGTTTTAGCGGAGCCAAATTCAACGAGGTTAAATACATTGATGATAAAGAGAGTATTTTAAACTATTACAACTCCAGGGGTTACAGAAATGCAGTAATATTAAAAGACACCTCAATACTGGATGAAAGAAATAATATCAACCTTTTTGTAAAAGTAAGTGAAGGAAACCAGTTTCATTTTGGAGATATATCCTGGCGTGGAAATACAAAATACAGTGATTCTATCCTGAATTTATTATTGGGAATTAAGAAAGGTGATGTTTATAACCTGGAAGTATTAAATAAAAGACTTGGCAAACAATTATCTGCCGAAGGCGCAGATATCGGAAGTTTATACATGGATGATGGATATCTTTTCTTTCAGGTAGATCCTGTTGAAACGGCAGTATATAATGATACCATTGATTTTGAACTGCGGGTGAGGGAAGGACCACAGGCTGTTTATGGCAACATCACCATCAGCGGCAATAAAAAAACAAAAGACTATGTAATTCGCAGGGAATTAAGAACCATTCCCGGTGAAAAATTCAGCCGTTCAGATATTATCCGTACACAACGTGAACTTGGCCAGTTAGGTTTTATAGATGCTGAAAAAATTAATCCACAGGTGGTACCCAATGCCGAAAACGGAACGGTAGATATTAACTGGGGGATTGAAGAAAAATCCGGCGATCAGCTTGAGCTGTCGGCAGGTTTTGGAGGAGGAATTGGATTAACCGGTACATTGGGTGTTTCATTCAATAATTTTTCAATAAAAAATATTACAAAAAGATCTACCTGGGATCCACTGCCATCAGGCGATGGACAGAAATTAAGTGCCAGGATACAATCTAATGGAAAAGCATTCCGGTCATATAACTTCTCATTTACCGAACCCTGGTTGGGAGGTAAAAAACGCAATTCATTCACCATTGCCTATTCCAATACCAAATATGCCAATGCGTATGACCGCTTTGGAAGTTATTGTAAAAAATGTGGCGATACATCGTATGTAAAAACAGCCAACTTCAGCATTTCTTTAGGTAAACAGTTAAAGTGGCCCGATGATTATTTTAACCTGATTTATTCATTGAACGTACAACGTTATAAACTGCGTAACTACGATAATATTTTTAAAGGGATAAGAAACGGAACTTCAACCAATATCAGTTTAAAAATTGCATTGGTTCGTAATTCAGCCGGGCCCAATCCGATTTTCCCAACAAGCGGCTCTAACTTTTTATTAAGTGGCCAGTTTACGTTGCCGTACTCTTTAATTGGCATTACATCCGGTTCAGAAAACAGTTACAAACTGCCCGAATTTCATAAATGGCGCATGAATGCTGAGTGGTTTGTGCCTATTGGTATGGCAAGAGGAGCAGAAAAAAACAAACAGTTTATTTTAAAGATTGCAGCTAAATATGGCTTTATCGGCAGGTACAATAAAAAACTGGAGATATCTCCATTTGAACGGTTTCAATTGGGCGATGCCGGGTTGAGTAATAATTTTGCACTTTTGGGTTATGATATTATTGCACACCGGGGATATCCGGTTTATGATAAATCAAATCCTAGATTAAATCCAGACGGTGTTACCCCATCCGAGTTTTTTACTATTTTCAATAAGTACACGATGGAGTTGCGCTATCCCTTCAGCACCAGTGCCGGAAGCACTATTTATGGATTGGCCTTTTTTGAAGCAGCAAATGGCTGGTACGATTTTAAAAATTATAACCCGTTTAAACTGCGCAGGTCGGCCGGTGTAGGCTTACGCTTCTTCCTGCCTATGTTTGGGTTGCTTGGATTTGATTATGGTATTGGATTTGACAGATACACCAATACCAGTGGTTTAAAAGGTGCAGCTAAATTTACATTTATGTTGGGGCAGGAACCTGAGTAAAAAATGGTTAATTTGTTGATTAGTTAATTTGTAAAACGATTATACAATGAAAAAATTCTTAATTCTTGCTACATGCTTATTAATGATAACTGCTGTCTCCAATGCACAGCGTTATGCCATAATAGATTCTAAATACATTTTAGATAAACTGCCAGAATACAAGGCAGCCCAAAAACTGCTTGATCAATTTAGTGAACAATGGCAGCAGGAAGTAGATCAAAAACAGGCATTGATGGATAAAATGTATAAGGATTATGAAGCAGAGCAGGTTATGCTGAGTGATGTGCTGAAAAAGAAAAGGGAAGATGAATTATACAATAAAGAAAAGGAACTGCGTGACCTGCAAAAAAAGCGTTTTGGTTTTGAAGGAGACCTTTTTAAAAAGAGACAGGAACTTATAAAACCTATACAGGACAGGGTTTATAATGCTGTACAAAAGCTGGCAGTAGAAAAACAATATGATTTCATTTTAGATAAAAGTGAAGGAATTACTGTTATCTTTGCCGACCCAAAACTTGATAAGAGTGCAGATATTATCAGAAACCTGGGTGTTAAATAATACTTAATAGGCCAGTTTGGTGCAACTTTTGTATAAAAAAAGAATCTTATAAACAACTAAATCAATAAACATTAAAACGAAAATGAAAAAATTATTACTAGGAGCTGTTATGGCGTTAGGAATCATGAGTGCCTCAGCACAAACAAAAATCGGCTATATCAACACCGATGAATTGATGAGTATTATGCCCGAAGCAGCAAAAATAAATACTGACTTAACCGAGTATCAGGCTTCTTTACAGCAATTGGGTCAAACCTTAACGGTTGATGCGGATAAAAAAAGAGATCAATACTTTTTAGATTCTTTAAAGTTAACGCCAAGTATGAAAGAAATCAGGAGAAACGAACTGGTTACCTTATACACCAGGTTACAGAACTTTGAACAGGAAGCACAGGAAAAAGCGCAGCAATATGCCGCAGCAAAAATTAAGCCTGTACGTGAAAAAGCAATGGAAGCCATTAAAACAGTTGCAAAAGAAAGAGGTTATACTTACGTAATAGATGATGCAAGCAGCATTTTATTGGTAATGCCTCTGGGTGATAACCTTTTACCAATGGTTAAAACCAAATTAGGTATAAAAGATCCACCACCGGCACCAGCTGGTACCAAACCTGCCGGTAACTAATATTTATTTTCTTAAATTATTACAAAGCCTCCTGATACTTCGGGAGGCTTTGTTATTTTTACCAAATGAAGCAACAGCCCATTGGTGTTTTTGATAGTGGATATGGAGGTTTAACTGTGTTAAAAGAAATTACAGCTAAACTGCCGCAGTACGATTATATATACCTGGGCGATAATGCCCGGTCGCCCTATGGTACCCGAAGCTTTGAAACCGTTTATGAATATACTTTGGAGTGTGTGCAATGGTTCTTTAACCAGGGCTGCCAACTGGTGATTTTGGCATGCAACACAGCTTCGGCAAAAGCACTGCGATCTATACAGCAAAACGATCTTGCTAAAATTGATGCCTCAAAAAGAGTATTGGGGGTAATTAGGCCCACAACTGAAATTATTGGCCGGTACAGCAAAACAGGCCATATCGGTATTCTGGCAACAAACGGTACAGTCATTTCAAATTCGTACCCGATTGAGATAGAAAAATTTTACCCCGATATGAAGGTATTTCAGGAAGCTTGCCCCATGTGGGTGCCGTTGGTAGAGAATAATGAGTATAACAGCCCCGGGGCTGATTATTTTATCCAAAAGAATATAGATAACCTGTTAAGGCAATCGAATAGCATCGATACCATTTTATTAGCCTGTACCCATTATCCTTTATTAATGGAAAAGATAAATAAAGCTGTTCCGGCTAATGTTACCGTTTTATCTCAAGGCGAAATTGTAGCTGCCAGTCTACAGGATTATTTACAAAAACACACCAAAATGGATGAAATGTGCAGTAAAAACGGCCATATTTCTTTTTTTACAACCGATTCTACTGAGGACTTTGATAACCATGCAGCTATTTTTTATGGCAAGCCCGTAAAATCACAGCATTTAAGCCTGTAGGTTGCAAATAAATCTAAATTCTGTAATCTAAATTCCAAAATTTTACCCTACTTTTGCCGTCCTTTCACAAACAGCAGGGATGGTGCCTTGTTGAGTGTAACAAAAATGAATTCAGAAATTAATTTGTAAAAGGAAAAAACTAAAACAATGCCAGGTAAAAAAAGAACGTATCAACCGCACAAACGTCGCAGAAAATCTGTTCACGGATTTCGCCAGCGTATGCAAACAGCAAATGGCCGTAAGGTATTAGCAAGCCGCAGAAAAAAAGGACGTCACAGTCTGACAGTTTCCAGCGAACACGGTGATAAAAAATAGAATTGTCTGATTTTCAGGAATGAGAATCAGGTTAAAATAATTCAGTCCCCCGGTACATCGGGGGACATTTTTATTTGTACTGGTTAAAGAATATTACGGGCAGTATAAATTACGAAGCAGTAATTTTGGCAAATTGGAATCTAAACAACGATATACTTTTAGAAAAGATGAAAAGCTTAAAAGCCGTAAAACAATTGAGCAATTGTTTAAGGAAGGCAATTCTTTTTCTAATTTTCCTTTCAGGGTATTGTGGAAGTTTACAGAAGCCAGGACATCTCCATTGCAAACTGGCTTTGCAGTAAGCAGTAAACATTTTAAAAAAGCAGTTGACAGGAACCGCATAAAACGTTTAATGAGGGAAGCTTACCGGTTGCAAAAAAATAAACTCGATGCAGCGTTAAAAATTCACAAAAGGCAGCTTGCAGTTTTTTTTATTTATGTTGGAAATGAACTGCCGGAATATGATTTGATTTTTGATAAAACAATTCATGTATTAGACCGGTTAATTAAAATTACAAATGAAAACAGTCTGGCAGATACTTAGCTTCCCATTAATTGTTTTAATAAAACTTTATCAATGGATCATCTCTCCGTGGTTGGGTTCAAAATGCCGCTATACACCAACCTGCTCTCATTATGGAATTGAAGCACTGAAAAAATATGGGCCTGTAAAAGGATTATGGCTTACCTTAAAACGGATCAGCAAATGTCATCCCTGGGGTGGCCATGGGTATGACCCCGTGCCATAACGAAGCTGCAACAAATATG
>JANMWP010000327.1:0-5143 GCA_031394065.1 Chitinophagaceae bacterium | reverse complement strand
GCAACTCTTTGTAAAACTTCTTCTTTGCTAACATCAGCAAATTTTTCCATCAGGTCGGGCATATAAGTTTCGTAATCGCCATGGCTAACATCGGCCTGCATTAATTTATCCATAAAATGAAAAAACTGTTTGCGGCAAACATCTTTACCCGATGGTACATCTACTTTATGAAACTGGGCGTTGATCATTCTTTCCAAAGACTTGATCTTGTAAGACTCCCTGCTGTGGCAGATAGTAAGACAGATACCGGTTTTACCTGCACGGCCTGTACGTCCGCTGCGGTGTGTGTACACTTCCATATCATCCGGCAATTCAAAATTGATAACATGGGTAATGCCATCCACATCAATACCACGTGCAGCCACATCGGTTGCAATTAATAACTGTAAATTTTTACTGCGGAAACGGCCCATCACTTTATCACGTTGTTGTTGCGATAAGTCGCCATGAAGTGCTTCAATCTCGTAACCCGATTTTGCCAAACGCTCACTAACTTCCTGTGCATCTGCCTTGGTACGGGTGAAGATGATACCATACATACCGGGGTTAAAATCAATCAGGCGCTTTAATGCTTCGTAACGCTGGCTTGCAGGTACCACAAAAAACTGGTGATCGATATTTACATTACCGCTGTTCTTTTTACCAACCGTAACTTCTTTAGGCGTTTCCATGTAGTTTTTACTAATGGCCCTTACTTCGGGTGGCATGGTAGCACTGAATAACCAGGTGCTTTCGCGGTTGATGGTATTTTTTAAAACGAAATCAATATCATCCCTAAAGCCCATGTTCAGCATTTCATCGGCCTCATCCAATACCACGTATTTTACTTTTTGCAGGTCGATGGCTTTGCGTTCAATCAAATCAATTAAACGGCCGGGTGTGGCAACAACAATGTGTACACCTCTTTTCAGGTTGCGTATCTGCATCATGATAGATGCACCGCCATACACGGCTTCGGTATAAATATTTTTACTGTGTTTTTTATAAGTTTCCAGGTCGTTGGTAATTTGCAAACACAGTTCACGTGTTGGGCAAACTATTAGTGCCTGCGGATGGCGCTGGTTGCCATCAATTAATTGTAATAAGGGTAAACCAAAAGCGGCCGTTTTACCGGTACCGGTTTGTGCCAGGCCAATAAAATCGGTTGTGCCCGATAATAAAACGGGGATGGCTTTTACCTGTATTTCTGTGGGTGTTTCAAATCCCAGGTCGGTAACAGATTGTACCAACTGTTCGTTCAGGCCTAAGGCCTCAAATGCATTCATGTAAATTGTTTTGCGATAGCCACATGTAATTTCCTGATAATGCTTAACCGGGTTAAGTATCGGAATGTCATGCTTTGGCCGTTGGAAAAGTCAGGGAGATCAAATCATCCCGATATAAAGTCTATGTTCAACAGCAACTGAGCATGTCATGTAATTCTCAGTTTTAAATAATGGGCGCAAAGGTAGGCTATTTATCTTCATTTTCAGCATCTTAACTGTTCTTAAGCATAATATCCGGGCAAATCGTTCGTTTTTAATGAACTATTAAACTAAATTTGGTCTTTGCAATCTAAACCAGCTAACTCAAACCTTATGTGTAAATACCTGCTGTTGCTTTGCTTTTCATTTATTGCATCATCTGTAATGGGCCAAACCGATACGTTAAGTAAGGAAGATAAACGCCTGCTTGATTCAATGTTTAAAAACGATGAGTTTATTAAGCTCATGAAGAAAGATAAAAATTACCTCGATGTTGCAGTAGGCATCACCAATGGCGCATTCAGTTCCAGTAACAATGCGGCAAATGCAACGAGGGTTGATAAACAATTGATTTATGTACCTTCTGTTGTCTATCGTTTAAAGAACGGTTTGAGTTTTGGTTTATCGGGCTATATAACTGCTGATACAGCAAATAAGCCTGAATTTTACCAGGCCGGGCTGATGGCAGGTTATGATTATTATGGAAAATCTATTGAAGCCGGCGGCTCTTATACCCGTTATATAAGCAATCAGAATAAATACAACAGCAAATCTTTGTATCAAAATGATTTGTACGCTTATGTTAAAAGGGCAAAAGGTGTTATTCAACCGATCTTGTCTTTGGGGTATGCCAGCGGCAATTATAAGGAAACCAATTTTGTTACCTTCAGGAGGCTGGTACATCTTCCCAATCCGCCGCCTAATGGCAGGGATACATTGGTTACAATAACTGGAAGAGATTCAACTGATAATAAGGTCAGTTATTTTTCCGTATCTGCCGGTGTTGGGCACGATTTTGTATACTATGCAGTTTTTTCAAAAAATGATGAGCTTGATTTTACCCCTTCCTTGTTATTTAATTCGGGCAGCGATAAATTAACACAAACACATACGAATAAAGTTTTTGACAGGCCTGCATTGAGTAGAAGAAAAAAAACAAATTATTCCAATAAATTCGAGGTTCAATCTGTTGCGGCATCTGTTCAGCTTACCTATATGATAAAAAAGTTTTTTATTGATACCAATCTGTATGCAGATTATTATTTGCCCGAAACTACAGAAAACAGGTTAAGCTTTGTTTTTTCACTTACGGCAGGTTTTTCTTTTTAATTGCATGCTCTTAACATAAGTTTGTAAAATTAATTTCTTTGTTGGCATATTACTTGGTATAAAACTGCTAACTAAATTTTTATTTATGAAAACAAAACTTGTAATTCTGGCAATCTTCAGCATCATGGGCAGTGGAGCCATGGCCCAAAAAATTCATGTTGGTTTTAAAGGTGGTGCAAACATCAACAAACTAACCGGTAAATCTTTCGACGATCAATTTTCATTTGGGTATCATGTGGGTGGATTTTTTTCTGTAGGCCTTGGCAAAAAATTTGCTGTGCAGCCCGAAATATTATTTAACCAGATAAACGTTGATACATCCAGCAGTTACAGTACGGTGTATCAATTTAATAAGGTGGATAAGGTACAGCTGCGTTATTTAAGTATACCCATTTTGCTTAATTACAAGCCGGTGAAATACCTTACGTTGCAGGCGGGCCCACAGTTTGGCATATTAACCAACAAAAACAAAACTCTGGTGCAGAATGGCCAGGCCGCATTTAAATCGGGCGATTTAAGCATGCTGGGTGGTGTGCAGGTAAACATATCTCACCTGAATATTTATGCACGGTATGCTGTGGGGCTAAGTAATTTAAATGATATAGATAATAAAGAAAAGTGGAAGAGCCAGAGTATTCAGCTTGGCGTAGGGCTTACTTTATAATATTACCAACTTTGCCAATCCGATAGCTATCGGATTGGCAAAGTTTTTTTAAAGACGTATGATGGTGAGAGAGCCATCTGCGTTCAGCTTTACAATAGCAGACGGTGATGCTGCTGTTAAATCATCCTGGCGGTGTTGCACTATATAGTCAACACCGTTTTTTATTTCGGCATCTATATCTTCAAATAAAGCAGGTGCAGGATAACCCGAAATATTTGCAGAGGTTGAGACGAGTGGCTTTCCAAAAACGTTGATCAGCTGTTTGCAAAATGGGTCGGTGGTTAAGCGTATGGCAATGGTCCCGTCTGCCTGTATCATATTTTTGGCCAGGTTAATACCACCTTCATAAATAAATGTTGTGGGCTTGTGAACACCCTTGATGTAATCAAAAATTTCAGGATTTGGCTGCGTTATATATTTCGGAATTTCCTTTTCATCGGCCAGTAAAACAATCATACTTTTTTCATCTGATCGTTTTTTAAGCGCATAAATTTTTGCAACAGCAGCAGCATTGGTTGCATCGCAGCCAATACCCCAAACAGTATCGGTGGGGTACAGAATGAGGCCGCCTGTATGTAAAATTTTTAGCGCTTCTTCAATATCAGTGTCAAAATTCATGTTGCATTTTTATTGTAAAACATTGCTGACTAACGAAATTATTACATTTTCATCCAATCTTACCAGGCATTGCGGCACATCATATAGTTTACAGGTATTGTTTACACAGGGCTCGCAGGCCAACTGCCCAAGCCTGATGATGCTGCGGTTATCTTTATTATAAGGAGCTGTATTGTTTTCGTTGCCGGCACCAAACAACACAACCGTGTGTACACCCAATGCATTGGCCACATGTGCAGGCCCGCTATCGGTGGTTAATACAGCCGCACTGCCTGCAAATAATTGAAGCAATTCCGGTAAACTGGTTGTACCGGCTTTATTGGTAATATTTTTTTTATCGGGTAAGGCATTAAAAACAGCTTCTACAAAAGCAGCTTCTTTATTGCTGCCCACTAAAATTATTTCGTTATTTATTCTGCTACGCATTGCAGCAATGATGCTGATGGCTTTTTCTGCCGGCAAACGACGGGAATCTGCTTCTGAATTAATATTGACAATTAGGGCATTGTTTTTTTCAACAACATTTGTTTGCAGCCGCACCGGCGGCACAACAATTTCTTTTTTTATAAACTGCTGCAGCAGATCAACATATTCTTCTACCCGGTGTAAGTTTTTTTTCTTTAAATATCCATGCGTTAAAAAAACAGTACGCAATTCTTTTTTAAAACCAATCCGCTGCTTAGCGGCAATAGCCCGGCCCATGATGGCCGATGAAAAAGAATCGGGCAGGCAAAAGAAACAATCGTATTTTTTTTGTGCAGCAATCATTTTTCCAAACTTCCATGCGCCGCCACTTCCTTTATATTCTTCTTTGGAGAAAATAAAGCGCTGGCCATGAGCCGGAAAATAATCCAGCAAAAAATCAATACCCTTTTTGGCAACCAGGTCAATGGTTGCATTGGGGTACTGTTCTTTTACAGCCTGTACAAAAGCCGTACTCATAACCATATCTCCCAACCAGTTGGGCAAACGAATGAGAATATTCATGGGTGTAAAATACATTCAATTTTAAATATGGGTAGTCAGATGCACAAATTAATTAAGTTTGCAAAAAACAACCGCATGGAATTAAAAGAACAGATACTGGCCGCATGGGCCAATCGTGATTTATTAAAAGATGAAATATATGCCAATGCAGTGCGTGCTGTTATTGAAGAAGTTGACAAAGGGCGTTTAAGAACCGCTGCACCAACTGACCCTTCGACTGATGCTCAGGGTGGCTGGCAGGTTAACGAATGGGTAAAACAGGCCATACTCATGTACTTTGCCATACAGCAAATGGAAACTT
>JANMWP010000319.1:0-3285 GCA_031394065.1 Chitinophagaceae bacterium | reverse complement strand
GCCTGCGGCCTTAACGGCAGCAATACCATCACCATGAACAATACATCACAGGTTTTAGGAGGATGGTCAATAACCTCGGTTAGCTGGACATCCAGTTGTGGTGCACCGCTTGTTGGTTCGGGAAATACTTTCATACTAAATACAACAATAGGATGCAGCCCAACAGTTATCATGACCATCACGGTAACAAATACTGCAACCGGCCAGGTTTGTACCGATTCTAAAACTTTCAATTTCAGTTTTGCCTCTTCTCCGCTTACTATTACCGGCCCAACAACAGTTTGTAAAGATCAAACCTATAATTTCAGCAGTTCTATGGTTGGCATACAATACCAATGGACGGTCAATGGTTCTCCTGTTTCGCAAAATAATCCGTTGAGCTATGCATTTAATGGTGTTCCAATTAACCCGGTTCTTGGTTTAAGTGTTACAGATGCATTTGGTTGCACCTTCAACACAACTGTTACCTTAAATGTAGTAACACCACCGGCATTAAGCATTACGCCTTCGCCAATTATAAAAGTTTGCCAGGCCCCTTGTTTAACAACAGGCTCTGTAATAACCGCCACGCCGGGCTTTACCAATTATCAATGGTATCAAAACGGTGTTGCAATTCCATTAGCTACACTCAGCACTTACACCATTACGGGCCCAAGCCCCATTGGTACGTATTATGTAATGGCACAAAGCCTGCCTAATTTATGTGATGTAAAATCAAACACGGTTTCGGTTGTATATCATCCAAAACCACAGGCAAAAATTATTGCCAATACCAATAACTGTATTGCCAATGTTCCGTTTAACTTAACCAGTGCACCTTCTAATCCGTTTGTATCAGCAAATACATCTTTTACCGCTGGTTATAATTACGAATGGTTTTTAAATAATTTAGGTACACCAATTTATAACAGTAATACAATTAACTACCTTACTTATACCATCAACTCATTTGGCACTTATACATTTATAGTAAGAGTAACAGATGTAGCAACCGGTTGTTGTAACCTTGATACAATCTGTATAGCATTTTCGCAAAACCCAACGGTAAGCATTTTACCAGGCGGCCCGCTTTGCGAAGGACTGGTGGTTCCTTTAAATGCAACAGCAGGGCCGGCTTCACCCACAAGCTATTATTATGCCTGGGAAAACGGGCAAACAGGTCAAACCCATGTAGTACAGGCTGCGAGCATGTATGGCGTTATAGCTATGGATAATTATGGTTGTTTTGCAACAGCAAGTGTGTTGATTAAACCATTGCCGTATGTTGCATTATTTCCGCAGGGATGCGATACCATTTGTTTAGGCGATACCAGTCATTTGTATTTCCCATTGCCAACAAATATATCGGGCCAACCGGCTTATATTATTACTTGGTCACCGGGTGGAGTTGCCGGCACTACTTCACCATTTACACTTGGCTCTCTTGGTTTAGGCTCTCATACCATTACAGCAACCGTAAGCATGAATGGTTGTACAGCAACAACTGCAGCATATAATGTTTTTGTTAAGAAATGCGATACCTGCGATTGTAAAGAAAGTTATTGGAAAGATGGACCGTGGTGGACGAATATAAACACCGGGGAGAAAACAAAAATTGATTGTAAAAAGGAGCCATTCCAATATGTGATACAGGGCGACCATTGCAAAGATTCATTCATGGTATCCGGTACTTATATCTGTAAAGGAAAAGATTGTCCCGGTAAAGTTGTTTTCAGTTTATACGATGCCAATACCAACAATTATATTGGAGGAGGATCGGGCAGTTATGCCATTCCATCTAATTTGCCCAACGGTTCTTATTACCTTACCATTTACGCTTATTGCGGAGATTTGAAATGCGACAGTTGTAAAATCAACATTAAGAAAGACTGTGATAAGGGTTGCGATTGTAATAAACCGGGAACAGAAATAATTCCGGAACTAACAATAAATAAAGCGACAAAGAAATTAAAATGTAATGGCGAAAAATTTGAAGTGAACTGTCTTAGTAATGTTACTTTAAATGCAAGTTATTTCTGCACTCCGCAAAACTGCCCTGCAACAATTACTTATCAGTTAACAGGCCCGATAAGCCAGACAGGAAACCTTCCTTTAAGCCTTAGTGGCTTACCGGCAGGCAGTTACAGCATAGTAATAATGGCCTATTGCGGAGGAAAATTATGTAAAGAATGTAAACTGAATTTTGAAGTTGTTTGTGAAAAAGATTGTTGCCCGTATGATATTAAGGCAACATTACAAAGCCAGACAACTTCCATGAGTCCCGGCAATACAAACCTGCTGGTAAATCAGGCATTTAACTTTAGCGGATTAACGGGCGCATCATTAACAGAGATACGGGCCGAAGTACTGAGTTATAATTTAACCAGCCAGTTTCCGGAGCAGTGTATTGGCTGTAAAAACCTGCCAAAAGGATGGGCAAGTATTTATGATGGTAATGTGATGGGCCCTGTAATTCCTAAAGTAAACCTGGCTGGCGTTATGACCAATGCGCCGGTTAATGTAGGAGCTTTATCTGCCTACAGCAACCCCAGAGAAATTGTGTGGAATAATAGCGGAGCAATTTTCAGTATCGTTCAGCCGGTTACAGTAGGATTTGTTTTACCTAAACCATCACCGCTTGATTGTTGTGATGCAACAGCAGAGATTTGTGTTAAGTTTACATTCAGAGATAAAGATTGTAAAGAATGCGAAGTGATTATATGTTTTAAAGTCATAATCAAGAAAAAATAAAATACTTATTGGTTAAAACCCAAACCGATTTTTATGATGAAAAGAAAAATAATAACCAGCTGCTTTTTCCTGTTTATGTTTTCTTCTGGATTACTTGCCCAGGATGTAAAAGAAAAATTAAACGTCAGCGGCACCATGGGTGTAACCTACGAAGGGTATGGCCTCAGCCGCAGCCCATCGGGCTGGACAGGCTACCAGCCACGCAGGCCCTGGAACCAGGTACGCTTTAATTTTACGCCAACATTTAAGTTTAGTAAAAATTTCAGCCTGCCGTTTAATTTTAATTTTGCCGCCATACCCACCAATTTTGCAGGGCCATATGCAGGTATAAAAAAACCAAACCTTAGTCAGTTCATCACCAACCCCATGAACAGTTTTGGTCTTAATCCAAAATACAAATGGGCCGAACTGCAATTGGGTACGCAGTATTTAAAATATTCCGAGCTTTCAACCGGTGATATTGGTGTATTTGGTGTTGGCTTCGATCTGAGACCAAAAACGCTGCTGTTCAAATTTTTTACCGGCATTTCGCAACAGGGCATCAATTATGTTGTT
>JANMWP010000306.1:0-9625 GCA_031394065.1 Chitinophagaceae bacterium | reverse complement strand
TACAACATTTGATGCGGTGCAGTTTTTTGATAACCTCACCCTAAATCCCTCTCCAAAGGAGAGGGACTTGAGCAGCATTCCGTTAATGCGTTACCGGCTTTACCAATACGTCATCGCCATCAACCATTTTAAAGATGAGTTGTTTATCTGCGAAAATCATTTTAGTGGTATTGAAAGTGAAGCGGTACTGATTGAAAGCTTAATAAAGAGTAAAGATGTTCCGGGTTTTCCGTTTAAAAGTATGGGTGACGAAAGATCGAATATTACGGATGCTGCATACATAGCAATGGTTAAGAAAGGCGTAGCCAGTTGTCATAGAGGCGATGTGTTTCAGATAGTATTGAGCAGAAGGTTTGAACAGCAGTTTACCGGCGATGAATTTAATGTGTATCGTGCTTTACGCAGTATCAACCCAAGTCCGTATTTATTTTATTTTGATTATGGCGATTATAAACTGATGGGCTCATCACCCGAAAGTCAGCTGATTGTTGAAAAGGGAAAAGCCATTGTACACCCGATTGCAGGCACTTTTAAAAGAACCGGCGATGATGAAGAAGACAAAGCTTTAGCTGTTAAACTGGAAAGCGATGAAAAAGAAAATGCTGAGCATGTAATGCTGGTTGACCTGGCCCGAAATGACCTGAGTCGCATGTGTAGTGAAGTGGAAGTAACTCAATACAAAAAAATAAATTATTACAGCCATGTTATTCATTTGGTGAGTGAAGTAACGGGTAAGGTTGGGCCGGATGCAAATCCGTTTAAATTGCTGGCAACAACTTTTCCTGCCGGTACATTAAGCGGAGCACCAAAAATAAGAGCCATGCAACTCATTAATGAATATGAAACAACCGCCAGGAGTTATTATGGTGGTGCCATTGGTTTCATTGGTTTCGATCAGTCGGTAAATCATGCCATTATGATACGCACTTTTTTAAGCAGGAATAATACACTCATTTACCAGGCTGGCGCCGGAGTAGTTGCTGTAAGCAATCCCGAAAGTGAATTGCAGGAAGTAAATAATAAATTAAATGCTTTGAAACAGGCAATAGTACAAGCTCAAAATATAGGATGATGAAAATATTGGTTTTTGATAATTACGATTCGTTCACGTACAACCTGGTTCATCTTGTAGAAAAAATTACAGGAGAAAAAGTTGAAGTGTACAGGAATGACCAGATTGCTTTGGAAGGTGTGGCTGCTTTTGATAAAATCATTTTATCTCCGGGCCCGGGTATTCCAGAAGAAGCTGGTTTGCTTTTACCATTAATAAAAAAAT
This sequence comes from Chitinophagaceae bacterium, assembly GCA_031394065.1. Taxonomy (GTDB): domain Bacteria; phylum Bacteroidota; class Bacteroidia; order Chitinophagales; family Chitinophagaceae; genus Ferruginibacter. The sequence goes on along the minus strand of JANMWP010000306.1, from coordinate 8,349 downwards.
ATGCTGCCACAAAGTCTATACTGGGCGTTTGTTTGGGGCACCAGGCTATTGCAGTGGCTTTTGGCGGAAAGTTGACAAACTTAAGTACCGTTTTTCATGGAGTGGCTACGCCGATAAAAATCAACAATCATCCCGCCCGGGGCGGGATAAAAATATTGCAGGGTTTACCTGAGACAATAGAAGTAGGGCGTTATCACAGTTGGATTGTAAGCGATGAAAACTTTCCGGAAGAACTGGAAGTAACAGCAAGAGATGAAAATGGATATATCATGGGATTGCAACATAAAATATTTGATGTGCAGGGTGTTCAGTTTCATCCGGAGAGTGTGTTGACGCCGGATGGAGAAAAGATTATGAGGAATTGGCTTAGTCGCCCCTAAATCCCCTAAAGGGGACTTTAGAGCTTTTCAATTAATTGCACATCATTCTATTTAAAACTGAGACTTTTAAAATTAATTATTCACTACAAATCTAAGTTCCCCTTTAGGGGACAGGGATAAACAGGGGCCAATGAAAAAGATTCTAAATTATTTATTCGAACATAAAAGCCTGTCAAGAGAGCAGGCTAAGGAAGTATTGCATAATATTTCCAATAATGTTTACAGCGATGCAGAGATTGCTGCATTTATTACCGTGTATTTAATGCGTAGCATTACCATTGAAGAGTTGCAGGGATTCAGAGATGCTTTGATGGAATTGTGTGTAACTGTAGATTTAAACAATCAGGATGTAATTGATATTGTTGGTACTGGCGGCGATGGAAAAAATACTTTTAACATTTCAACACTCAGTTGTTTTATTGTTGCTGGAACCGGTACTAAAGTTGCCAAGCATGGTAACTATGGTGCTTCTTCCATCAGCGGCAGCAGCAATGTGATGGAGCAGTTGGGGTATACATTTAAAAAAGATAATGAAGCGTTAAACAAAGAACTGGATGAGGCCAATATTTGTTTTTTACATGCACCTTTATTTCATCCTGCATTAAAAGTTGTTGGTCCTATAAGAAAAAATCTGGGCGTTCGTACATTTTTTAACATGCTTGGGCCAATGGTAAATCCGGCAGCTCCTAAATACCAATTGATTGGTGTTTATAATTTAGAGATGGCGAGAATTTATAATTATTTACTGCAACAGGGCAATAGTGCCTTTACCATCATTCACAGCCTGGATGGATATGACGAGATTTCTTTAACCGGCGATATAAAAGTAATAACCAATGCCGGCGAAAAAATTTACAGTGCCGAAGACCTGGGAAAACGTACCGTGAGCCCTATGGATATTCACGGTGGAAATTCTGTTGAAGAAGCTGCCAAAATATTTTTAAACATTTTAAAAGGAAATGGAAGCTGGGCACAGAATGCTGTGGTGCTGGCCAATTCGGCCATGGCGCTGCAATGCACCGGTAAATATACATCTTATGATGCGTGTTATCAGATGGCAGTTGAAAGTCTGGAAAGCGGCAAAGCCTATCAATCTTTACAAAAACTAACCGGTAAACTGTAATGAATATTTTAAATAAAATAGTTGAATTTAAAAAAGGCGAAGTTGCCAGGAATAAAAATCTTATTTCTATAACTGAATTGGAACAGCAGGAATATTTTAACCGGAAAACATTTTCCTTTAAATACTTTTTACTGGATGAAACAAAAACAGGGATAATTGCAGAGTTTAAAAGAAGGTCGCCATCAAAAGGAATAATAAATGATAAGGCCGATGTACTGGATGTTACAACTGCTTATACAAAACATGGCGCATCCTGCTTATCTATCTTAACCGATATGGAATTTTTTGGCGGTTCGGCTGATGACCTGCGTAAGGCAAGAGTGAATAATATTCCCATCCTGCGAAAAGATTTTATTATTGATGAATACCAGCTGATAGAGGCTAAAGCAATGGGTGCTGATGTTATTTTATTGATAGCAGCCTGTTTAATACCAGATCGTGTTAAAGAATTGGCTTTCTTTGCAAAGTCTTTAAATATGGAAGTTTTACTGGAAATTCATACTGAACAGGAATTGCATCATATTTGTAATGATGTAGATTTTGTTGGGGTAAATAACAGGGATTTAAAAACATTTTCGGTTGATGTAAACAGGTCAATTGAATTAAGTAAACAAATTCCTGCTGAAAAAATAAAAATAGCCGAAAGCGGAATTGATGATATAGGAACAATAAAAATATTTAAGGATGCAGGGTTTAAAGGATTTTTAATTGGAGAAAAATTTATGAAAGAGCCAGATCCCGGAATAGCATTTGAACAATTTGTACAAAAATTAAAACAAGGATAAATATGAACACTAAAGTATGTGGTATTACACAGTTAAAGCAATTGCAGCAGTTAGACGGACTGGACATTGATTTTGCAGGATTAATATTTTATAAAGAATCTCCCCGTTATGTGGGCGATAAAATTGCAAAGGAAGATTTAAAAAATTCTGATTTTGATTTAAAAAAAGTAGGTGTTTTTGTAAATGCCGGTTATGACGAAATTATGCAGGTAGTTGAAGATTACGGGCTGGATGTGGTACAGCTGCATGGTGATGAAAGCCCCGATCTTTGCGAAGAACTTTCTGAAGATGTAGAAGTGATAAAAGCCTTTAAAGTAAAAGACAACAAAACTTCTATTGATGAAATGGTGGCTGATTATGATGAAGTATGTGATTACTATTTGTTTGACACAGCCTCATCTGAAATGGAAGGCGGCACCGGAAAACAGTTTGACTGGAAAGTACTGAGCAAAGCCAAAATTGAAAAGCCCTTCTTTTTAAGCGGTGGCATTGGAGTAGATGACATTACAAAATTAAAATCATTTAAACATCCCGATTATTATGCAGTTGATATTAACAGCAAAGTAGAAAAAGAACCTGGTGTAAAAGATATGGGATTGGTTTTACAGTTTAGACAGGGTTTGAAGTAAAAACCCCCTCCGCCCCCTAAAGGGGGAACTTTGGAGAATAATAATCTAAAGAGCTATCGAAATAACAAGCGGTTTTAAAAATATGAAATGATGGAAACAGAAAAGAGGCAAAAAGCCCCTTCAGGGGTTTGGGGTATTGATGAACATGGCTACTACGGCAACTTCGGCGGCGCCTTCATTCCTGAAATGTTGTACCCCAATGTTAAAGAATTACAGGATAATTATTTGAAAATAATTTATGAAGAAAGTTTTCAAAAAGAATACCTGCACCTGCTTAAAGATTATGCAGGCAGGCCTACGCCGCTTTTTTATGCCGAACGGCTCAGCAATAAATACAATACCAATATCTTTTTAAAAAGAGAAGACCTTTGTCATACCGGTGCACATAAAATAAACAATACCATTGGGCAAATTTTACTGGCAATAAAGCTTGGTAAAAAAAGAATCATTGCCGAAACCGGTGCAGGCCAGCATGGTGTGGCAACCGCAACGGTATGTGCATTAAAAGGACTGGAGTGTATTGTGTACATGGGCGAAAAAGATATTGAGCGCCAGGCACCCAATGTTGCCCGGATGAAAATGCTGGGTGCAACGGTTATACCGGCTTTAAGCGGCAGCAAAACTTTAAAAGATGCAACCAACGAAGCCATCCGTGACTGGATAAATAACCCGGTTGATACACATTATATAATTGGTAGTGTGGTTGGGCCACATCCTTACCCGGATATGGTTGCCCGGTTTCAAAGCATCATCAGCGAAGAAATAAAAAAACAGTTGCTTGAAAAAACTGGCACTAAATTACCAACACATGTTATTGCCTGTGTGGGTGGTGGCAGTAATGCAGCCGGTGCATTCTATCATTTTTTGGATGATGAGAATGTAAAACTGGTTGCAGTAGAAGCTGCCGGTTGTGGTATTAACAGCGGCATGAGTGCAGCCACAACTCAACTGGGTAAACCGGGCATTTTGCATGGCAGTAAAAGTTTGCTCATGCAAACCGATGACGGCCAGGTTATTGAACCGCACAGCATTTCAGCTGGTTTGGATTATCCGGGTATCGGTCCTCTGCATGCACATTTATATGAAAGTGGCCGCGGAATATTTATGAGTGCAACAGATGAAGAAGCATTGCAGGCTGCTTTTGAATTAAGCAAACTGGAAGGTATTATACCGGCCTTAGAATCTGCCCATGCATTATTTGTTTTAAATAAAATTGATTTTAAAAAAGAAGATGTGGTGGTGGTTTGTTTAAGTGGAAGGGGAGATAAGGATTTAGATACTTACATGAAATATTTATAACCTCACCCCAACCCCTCTCCCAAGGAGAGGGACTTTTGGACTCTGCTCATTTAAAATCGTTTTAATTATTTACGACCACAGCAAAATATTTATCAGTATGAAATACACGATCATTGTCCTCAGTTGCTGTTTACTTTTTTCCTGCAGTGATTCTTTTATTAATCATGAATTGAAGGCTGAAAAACTTGGAGACTGTGCCAGTTTTTCACAATCAATTAATATGATATCCAATATTAATGGAGAACGCTACGAGTTTTTTAGCTGTATAGATGATGGTTTTGATGGAAAGAATTATACCCTTGTAAGAAAAGGAGACAGTGTGATCGTTGATTTTCCTAAAACGGCCTCACAAAAAAAATCATTGTATAAATTAATACTGGACGTGGATGCAAAACCCAATTACCATCATATTATTTTAGATGGAAGGGAAGTAACCGTTGTGCCGGCAGAAAAATGACCTCACCCCAGCCCCTCTCCTTAAGGAGAGGGGCTTTTGGACTCTGAAGGTTTAAATAGGTTTTAATAATTTAACAGCGGTCTTTTATTTTACAAAATCATTTTTAAAATATAATGACATCGTACAATGATAATCTGCATCAGAATTCCAAAGCATATGCATTTGAATATGCCAGGAGTTTACGCAGAATGCAAACTAAGGCAGAGGAGATACTTTGGGAGGCATTGCGCAACAGCCAGGTATGTAATTTAAAATTCAGACGACAACATCCTTTTGATAATTACATTCTTGATTTTTATAATCATAAGATGAAATTGGCTGTTGAAGTGGATGGGGAAGTGCATAATGACCCGGAAGTAGTTGCTTATGATAAAGCCAGAACAATTAGCCTGAATGAAAACGGAATAACTGTTTTACGTTTTACGAATGCAGAAGTAGAAAGTAATTTAAAAATGGTTTTGGAAAAGATTGAGCGCTGGTTTCATGAAAATGATTTAGCTGAATATGAACCATGGCCTGAAGAAATTGAAAGTAATTCTGATAAAATGAATAAAAATATCAACGAATCCGCTGAGTCCAAAGCTCCCCTCTCCTTAAGGAGAGGGGTTGGGGGTGAGGTAAATAACAGGCTTACTATACTTTTTTCAGAGAAAAAATCAGGTGTACTTAATATCTACTGTACCGCAGGATTTCCTCAACTCAATTCAACCATTGAAGTGATTGAGGCTTTACAAAACAGTGGCACCGATATAATCGAACTTGGCATTCCTTACAGCGATCCCATTGCCGATGGACCGGTAATACAACAAAGTAATATGCAGGCTTTGGAAAATGGGATGACAATTAAAATGCTTTTCGATCAATTGCATGATCTTCGCAAAAGCCCCTCCACGGGAGGGGTTGGGGAGGCTATCCCAATCATTTTAATGGGCTATATGAATCCTGTTTTGCAGTTTGGTATTGAAAGATTTTGTGCAGCCGCTGCTGCTGTTGGTGTGGATGGAATCATTTTACCCGATTTGCCCATGTACGAATTTGAAACCCAATATCAACAATATTTTGTAAAAAATAATCTCAAATTCATCTTTTTAATTACACCCGAAACAAGCGAAGAAAGGATAAGACAAATTGATAAAATCAGCAGCGGATTTATTTATGCAGTTTCCTCTTCATCAACAACGGGCAATGCAAAAACTATTGGCAATCAGGATGATTATTTTAAGAAACTGGCAGGTATGAATCTCAATAACCCCGTATTGGTTGGTTTTGGTATAAAAGATAAAAATACCTTTGATGCAGCCTGTAAATACACAAACGGCGCTATTATTGGCTCAGCCTATATTAAAGCTTTACACGATACAACTGATATCAACCGCACTACTAAAGATTTCATAAATAGGATAAAAGGCTAATCCCGTGTGCTGAAAACTCAGTAAATTGCAGCACAATAAATTAAGATGATGAAAAGAATTTTCCCGTTCCTGATTTTATTCGCAGCAGCAACTATAGTTTCTGAATTTGGTTTTGCACAGGGCTCAACAAAGACAAAGCCTAAGGCAAAAGCTAAAACCACTGCTAAAGTACCTGCAAAAACCATTGCCGCAGTTGTACCAGCCGCTGCCGAATTTACTATCAATGGAACGGTTACCGGTTTTAATGAAGGAGCCACGGTTGAATTTTTAAATGGGCAGACCGGAGCCACTGAAATAAGCACTTTATTGAAAGACGGTAAATTCAGCTTTAAAGGAAAAATGGAAAGACCAGAATTTAAGATCATCCTTTTTAACAGGCAGCAACCTTATATCACCCTGTTTTTAGACAACAGTACTGTAAATATCACCGGCGATAAAGCAACCATTGAAAAATCTAAAATTACCGGTTCTGCATCACACACCGCTTTTGAAGAATTCAATACTTCATTAGAACCTTACCAGGCCGTGTTTGCCGAAAACGGTGAGTATGATGAAGCCATGCTTGCAAAAGCCCTTACGCTGATTCATGATTATGTAAGTACGCATAAATCCTCATACATTACACCATTGGCCTTAATCAGGTATAACCAGATTGCCGACGATGTTTTTAAAACTGAGGAACTGTACAATATGCTTGATCCTAAAATTAAAGCAACAAGCATGGGACAGTATATTGCCCAGCAGGTTGCCGAAGGAAAAGTAAATGGTAATGGAACGTTGTTACCCGATTTTTCTCAGCCCGATACTTCGGGTAAGGCAGTAAGCCTTTCTTCATTAAGAGGTAAATATGTGCTGGTTGACTTTTGGGCAAGTTGGTGTGCTCCCTGCCGTCAGGAAAATCCTAACCTGCTAGCCGCATACAAAAAGTATAAAAGCAAAAACTTCACCGTATTGGGTGTTTCATTAGATAAGGCAAAAGAATCCTGGATGGATGCCATTGCCATGGATGGATTAACCTGGACTCATATCAGCGACCTGCAGGGCTGGCAAAACTCCGCTGCCCTGCAGTTTAAAATATTCAGTATTCCGCAAAACTTCCTCATCGACCCCAATGGAAAAGTAATAGGTAAAAATTTACGTGGCCCTGCGCTGGAACGAAAGCTGGCGAAGTTTTTAAGATAATTTACCCCTATCTCCGCCGCCGCGGAGTAATAGCGAAGATTATGCTATTTTTTTTGTTACCGGCATTTGTATTTCACTCAACATCGTTGTGTCACTCACTTTTACCGCATACCCATATTCAACTTTTATCTAAGCGTAGGTTGCCGTTAATTTATTTGTTCTTCCTTGCCCGCCAAAGCATTAGCGGAGGAGGGCTCCGGTTTTGCAATTGTTTTTCTAGCGACAGCCAATTTTATTTTTATTTATTCTTCAATAAGTATGCTTTTTTTATCAAGTCCAGTTTTGGAAAAGTATCTAAAAAAGCTGAACGATTATTATACATAGTTTCCTCGTACTTGAATACAGTATCTCCGTATCCGGAATAAAGTGAATCTACTACTTCAATGCCTTTTGTAACATGACCAAAGGGGGGATAACCAATAACACCGTTCACTTCCCTGGTATCAAGCTGCATGTTATCCTTTAGATTAATAAACAAAGCAAAGTCACGACTGTTTTTACCATCCCTTGCAAAAGCTATGGTACCTCTTTTATTACTTGATATAACCTTTTCATCAGGCACTTTAAATGCTCCCCATTTGTGGTGAATGGCCGTATCTGAAATTCCAAATTGTGCAACCCAGTTTGGCCGTACTCTATAAAATAAGGTATTATCATAAAGCCGATGCTTTAATAATTGGTAAAACCTGTCCACGGCAAGTGGTGAATATTCCCTGGTTATTTGCAGATCAAAAGAGCCTTTTGAAGTTTCAAATCTTGCTTTAAAAATTTCCGGTGCTCTCTCGGTTGCCCAACTTGATTTGAATACAGGTGTAGAACATCCTGTAATTACAATAAAGAGCAGTATTATTTTTTTCATAATCCGTTAATTAGTTTGTTCTCCTTTATCCTCCGAAGCTTTAGCGAAGGAGGGTTCCAGTGTAGCGATGGTTTTCTTAGCAGCAGCCAATCGTATCTTTTTATTTTTCTCAACCATAATTTTAGTGATCCACTTTTCCAGCTTGTGGTGTAAGGGCACCAGTAATGCACCAATACATATCAGTATTGCAAGCATCAAAAAAGGAGAGTGGTTGGTTAACTTA
>JANMWP010000232.1:0-1902 GCA_031394065.1 Chitinophagaceae bacterium | reverse complement strand
TTCAGGATGTTCTCCTTTTACGATATTTTCTTTATGGCTTGCTAATATGGTTTTAAATTTTTCAATTTCTGCTGTTTGGGCTGTGATAATACTTTGTGCCATGGCTTTCATAGTATTATCCGAACCTGATTTGAGTTCAATGTTCGCCATATCTATAGCTCCCTGGTGATGTTCAATCATCATTGCTGCAAATTCGGCATCAAAATCACCATTCATTTTTATGGCTTTCATTTTATCCATTGAGGACATCATGGATTTCATCATTTCATTATTCATATCCATTTTACCATCTTCATTCATTTTTGCATCATTGTGCTCTGTCATTTTCATGGTAGTGTCAGATTCCATTTTTGAATCTGTTGTTGATTTGTTATCCCCATTACAAGCTTGTAAAAAGAACATACCGGCTAATGCCGCAGGAATTAAAATTTTCATGATTTTTAGTTTTTAAATAATTAATAATTATTGAAAGATTTATTTATTGTCCATCTCTTTTATTTTGGCTTTCATAAAGTCTATTTCTTTTTGTTGTGCGGCTATAATACCATCGGCTAATTTCCTTACTTCGGGGTCTGATATTTTAGCACCTTCAACCATCAGGATAGCAGCGGCATGATGCGGTATCATTGATTTTAAAAATTGCCTGTCAGCAACACCTGTTTGTACCCTGATGAAGAAGAAACAGGCTATCAATACAACCGCACTGATAGAAATAATAACGAGGTTTAACTTTTTGTTCATGTACATACTGCCCATTAATAACATTTCAATTATTATCATAGGAGCTGTCATAAGCCCCGCCATGTAAAACTGATTAACGTTTACAATTACGTTCGCAAATATGTCAACCATGGAATACATCAGTATGAACATGGCAATAAAAGAGATAATTACCATCAGGGCTAATTTTCTGTACTGCATTTTGTTTGCACCCGCAGGCATCGACTTCATTTCATGCATTTCCATTGTGTATAGTTTTATTGTTAAAAAATTATTTTTTCACTTTCAACATACTTGCATTAATAGCTACTACAACAGTGCTTACCGTCATTAGTGCTGCGCCTGCGGCAGGGCTTAACAAAATACCCTGGTTGTATAATACACCTGCTGCCAATGGCAATGCAATTATATTGTAACCAGTGGCCCATATTAAATTTTGTATCATTTTACGGTAAGTGGCTTTGCCAAACAGTATTAAATTCACAATATCTTTTGGATTGCTGTTTACCAAAACAATGCCTGCGGTTTCTGCAGCAATATCGCTGCCGCTGCCCACAGCAATACCTACATCAGCAATAGCCAATGCAGGTGCATCATTCACGCCATCACCAGTCATGGCTACAAACTCACCTTTACTTTGCAGGTCTTTTATTTTTTCTAATTTCTGATGGGGTAATACTTCGGCCATAAAACTATCCATGCCTAAAGTATTGCTTACACTTGCCGCTACTTTACTGTTATCGCCTGTTAATAAAATTGATTTTATATTTTCCTTTTTCAGCGTTGCAATGGCTTCTGCCGATTCAGGCCGTATTTCATCAGACAAAGCAATGTATCCTGACAATACATTATTGACAATTAAAAACACAATTGTTTCCGTATCATTTGCTGTAAAACCATCAGGTTTAGCTATATTATTTTCTTTTAAATAGCCGGGGCTAACCACCAATATTTTTTTACCTTCTACGGTTGCTTCAACACCCTTTCCTGTAATAGCATTAAAATTTTCTGTTGATGGAATGGTGATAGATAAATCTTTTACTTTTTGTAAAATACCAGTTGCAATCGGATGTTCAGATTGTTGCTCCAATGCAGATGCAAGTCGAATAATTTCATTTTCGTTAAACTCCTTTTGCAGCGATACAATTTTTGAAACTTCAAACTTACCAAAAGTTAACGTGC
>JANMWP010000222.1:0-1976 GCA_031394065.1 Chitinophagaceae bacterium | reverse complement strand
GCCGCCACCACTGCTGCTGGTTACACCCAACAGATCCTGCGATGCAAAATTTTGCAGGTTAATATTATTGAAATTACCTACCAATGAAATACGCCTGTCGCCTTTAAAAAAGCTAACATTACCACCGGCTGTATAGCGGCTGTCGGTTCCAACTCCTGCATAAATTCTTCCAAACTGCCCGTTTTTAATGCCCGACTTGGTAACAATATTTACTGTCTTAACTGAATTACCATCATCAAAGCCGGTAAGCTGGGCCTGATCGCTAAGTTTATCAAATACCTGAATTTTATCTATAACCGATGCAGGTAAATTTTTAAGAGCCGCTGTTGCATCATCGCCAAAAAAATCTTTGCCATCAACCGTTACTTTTCTCACCTGCTCCCCCATTGCCGTCACTGTGCCATCTTTGGCAACAGTAACGCCCGGTAATTTTTTAATAATATCCTCGGCGGTTGCATCGGGGTTTACTTTAAACTGGCTGGCACTAAATTCGGTAGTATCACCTTTTTGCCTGGCTGGTGCTGCTTTGGCCACAACGGTAACATCGCCAAGATTGGTAGCCACTTTTGCTATGCTGAAACTAAGCGGCGTGAGGTTGCTGGCCTGCAGGTTAACCCGCTGTTCAACTTTTTCGTAGCCGCTATAACTGATATAAAGCCTGTATCCACTTGCATTCAGATTATTAAACACAAAATTTCCGGCTTTATCCGTAACAACTAGGCTTACCTGCGAAGAATCTCTTTGTGAAATCAACTTTATGGTTGCGCCAACAATTGCCGATTTATCACCCTTGTCAGCAACTTTACCTTTAAGCGATATATCCTGACTTTTTGCTATTACAGCAATCATGCTAAAAATTAATACTAATAAAACAGATCTTAATCTCATAAATTTTCTTTTGTATGTACTGTTAGACGACGTGTTGAAATAAAACAGGCGGGTAAAGCAGCTTTTTTAAGCAAAAGCAGTCTTTTGTGGTAAAAGCGGTATGTATATTGCATAAGCGGCAATAACCTGTTATTAACGTTGGGTTGTTTTGCAAATAGATAAATTGCCTTTTTAGAATTAACTTGCAGCCCTAAAAATAAACGACACATATGGAATATAGCAAATTGGTATCAGTAACCGGCTTACCGGGCTTGTTTGAATTATTATCATCAAAAGCAGATGGTGGCGTGGTAAAATCGCTGGAAGATAAAAGTACAAAATTTGTAAGTACCCGGGTTCATCAGTTTTCACATTTAGAAAGCATTGAAGTTTTTACTACCGGCGACAATGTAAATTTGGTGGATGTATTTACTGCTATGACAGCCAGTACAGAGAAAATGCCTGCCGATACTGATGTAGCTGCAGTAAAAAAATATTTTGAAATAGTTTATCCAGCTATGGATTTCAGCAGGGTATATGCCAGTGATATGAAAAAGATGGTAAAATGGTTTGGAATTTTATCTGCCAATAATGTAGAAATAAAATTATCTGAATTACCGGAAGGTGATACAGCAACAACGGAAACCGTAAAAGCAAAACCATCGGCTGCAAAAACTGCGGCAGTTAATAATGCACCGGCCAGGAAGATAAATACGCCGAGGAAAATGGCGTAACCAGCCTTCGGCAGGTTAATCTGTTTGCCACAGAAATACAGAAGCACAGAATTTACAACTTCTAATCCTGCCAAAGCAAATTACTTTGGCAGGATTTTTAAATTAAAAAACTCACGACTCACATCTCACCACTCACGACTATGTACACAGCCGATATAAAAAAACTCCCCCGGCATTTTATTCCTTCAGATTTTACAGTTATCGATTGGCAAAGCCTGGAGCCTTTCTTTAAAAATTTACTGGAAAGAAATATTGACACCAAAGAAACTTTAGAACAATGGTTGAAGGACCAGAGTGAACTGGAAGCATTGATTAATGAAGACGCCTGCTGGCGGCAGATTAAAATGACCTGCGATACAGAGAATAAAGCACTTG
>JANMWP010000220.1:0-7352 GCA_031394065.1 Chitinophagaceae bacterium | reverse complement strand
CAAAAATCTGTTTCCTTTTTTTGTATTTACCTCTTGTAAAATCCGGAATGTTTTGTACCTGCCCGCCTTCCAGTATACTTTTTTCACTAAGCGGTGTAATAGCATACCAGCTTGCATAATCATATACATCTAATGGAAATTCCACGTCTCGTTTTACACATTCAATAAAAGCATGGTCAACAAAAAAATCCATGCCACCATGCCCTGCACCTTCGGCCTTGGCACCATATTTTTTCCAAAGCGGGTGATCATTTTCGGTTAACCATTTTTCGGTGTTATCCCATTTGTGACTGTGGTTCATTTCTTTTTGAAAATAAATAAACCCCTGTTTGTTTCCACCCGAACCAAAGTCCTGCCACAAACCTTCGGTGCCCTGTATTCTGAATCCTAAATTATAGGGGCGTGGAGAAGAAACATCATGCGTCAGCAGAATTGTTTCGCCATTGGCACATTGTATTTGTGTGTTAACAATATCGCCACATTTAAAATTAAGTTTTGCATTGGGATGATCTGCTCCGCCTTTTGGATGCTCAACAATATATTTATGCAGCCCTTTTGATTTGGAAGCAATAGATGAAAGCCGGGTCATCCTGTTGCCGCGGTTAATGTCCATCATCACGGCAACCGGGCCAAGCCCATGCGTAGGATACAATTCTCCATTCCGGTTTAAATTATGGGCAGTACGCCACTGGGCTTCGCTGTATGCGTTTTTACCAAACTCAACCCCACTATCGTAAGCTGTTTTGCCATCATTAAAAAGTACGCCCCGTAAATCATGTTCATAACCACCTTGTCCGTGCAATATATCACCAAACATGCCTTTTCGGGTCATATTTAAAACCGCCATCACATCCCTGCGGTAACAAACATTCTCCATCATCATCAGGGGTATCTTTGTTTTTTCAGATGTATTTACCACATCCCAGCATTCCTGCAGTTTTACTGCGCCACAAACTTCCACACCACAAATTTTTCCTGCATTCATGGCATCAATGGCCTGTATACTGTGCCACTCCCAGGGGCTGCAAATCATCACTGCATCCACATCATTTCTTTTTAATAAATTTTTATAATCTTCATTGCCGTTTTTATAAACGGCAGGCTCTGTTTTTTTGTATTCTTTAAAAACTGCCAATGCTTCGTCCACACTTCTTTGCTGTGGGTCGGCAATGGCGGTTATTTCCACATCATCCCTTTGTAAAAAATTGCCCATGTGTTCATGCGACCGGAAACCGGCGCCAATAATGCCTATGCTTACTTTATCTTTTTTTGCAGCTGAAAAAGCTTTAATGGAATTATTCAGTGTTAGAGCAGCTCCAGTTAGTGCAGTTGTTTTTATAAAATTTCTGCGATTCAATTCTTGTGACATGAACATTATTTTTAACAATAAATATAGAATTATTTGTGCATTGAAAGTTTTTGGATCATTTCATTTGAAACAGTTTCGGCATACATGCCAAATGCACTAGACATTGTGCCTTTTAAAGTTCCATCTTTTGATTTAATGGCATATACCACATTTTCATCCCCCGGATCTGTATCTCCTTCAAAACGATAAACTTCTACTATTTCAAATTCATTTGGATTTAAACAAACCTTGTTATCGGGGCAGGTTATTTTATCGAAAGCTAAATTAAAATCAATGGTAAATCCCCTGGCTTTTAAATCTTTTAATGCTTCAGTTACCGTATCGTAGGTTTTCATGTAGTTTTTTTAATAAAGTTACAAAATCTGTGTTTCAACTTCCAAAGCCTTTGAATTTGTTTTATTCAGCAAAAAATAAATAACAACAAACAGTGTAATTAAGGCTGTTGTTAAAAATGTAATCATCGGTCCAAAATTGTACCAAAGCAGGCCGCAAAGGCTGCTGGCTATAAATGCACAAATGCTTTGAAAACCTGAGTAGGTACCAATAGCAGTGGCAGTTTCGCTTTTGTCAACAATATTACTGATCCATGCTTTTGAAACACCTTCTGTTGCTGCAGCATATAAACCATACAATAAAAACAGCACCAGGAAAACGATAAGATTATTGTTGAATGCGAAACCAATATACACCAGGCTGAAAACAAAAAGTCCGGCAATGAATATCCTTTTAAGTCCAATTTTGTCTGCAATGATTCCGATGGGATATGCCAGCAGGGCAAACACCAGGTTATAAAAAATATATACGCCAATCACGGCGCTATCATTTAATCCGCTTTCTTTCATTTTAAGCAAAAGAAAAACATCGGAACTGTTGAATAAAGCAAACAGCAGTAATCCGGCTACTAATTTTTTGTATTGAGCCGGGCTGTTTTTCCAATAGCTGGCAAAAGCAAATAAGTTGACATTTGATTGTTGACCGTTGGGTGGTGTATTTAACTTTTTCTCTTTTATTATTAAGGTAGAAATAATTGCCAGTAATCCCGGCAAAAAAGCAATTAAAAAAAGTGTTTTATAATTGTTGGGATAAAAGTACAGATAAATCAAAGCAATTGCCGGTCCAAAAACTGCACCCATGGTATCCAGGCTACGGTGAAAACCAAAAACACGGGCTTTGTTTTCTTTTGTGCATTCATCACTGAGCATAGCATCCCTGGCACCGGTACGTATGCCTTTTCCCAACCTGTCTATGGTTCTTGATAAAAATATCCACCAGGGATAAATAAAAATAGCCAGCATGGGTTTACTGATGGCGCTTAATGTATAGCCCAACTGTACAAAGGGCAAACGTTTGCCGCTTTTATCGCTCATTTTACCAAAATAGCTTTTGCTTAAGCCAGCAACCGATTCGGCAACACCTTCCAAAACTCCTATGAACAGGGCAGTGTAGCCAATATGTTTTAGAAAAAGAGGCATAATCGGGTACAGCATTTCACTGGCCATATCGGTAAATAAACTTACCAACGACAATATCCAGATAGTTCGTGTAATTATTTTTTGTGGAGAATTTGTGGGTGTGTGCAAACGGCTTCGTTTTTCCGAATGTAGCAATTTGTTGGTACATTGCAGGCATAAAAAGATAATTTGTTACTTATACAGCTTTGAACATCAATATAAAATTTGTTCAATTTGAATGAGCAGCATAAAATACAAGTATGCACAAAAAGAATAAAGCCGTTAAAAAATCATCGCAAACAGAAATTGTAAAAGGTAAACTGGATATTTCGAAAAGCGGAATGGGATATGTTATTGTTGAGGGAAATGAAACAGATATTATTGTGAGGCCAAATGACTTTAACCGGGCTTTTCATGGCGATATGGTAAGGGTACAGGTTAATAAAGGTTTACCGAAAGGAAAAAGGCCCGAAGGAAAAATTGTAGATGTAGCCGAACGCAAACAGACTGAGTTTTTAGGCAACATTCAAATGAGTAAGAATTTTGCATTCTTTATACCTGCATCTGAAAAACCAATACCCGATTTTTATATTGCAGCAGACAAATTAAACGGAGCAAAAGATGGCGAAAGGGTGGTAGTAAAATTAGTAAGCTGGGATAAGGCAGAGAAAAAACCAATTGGCGAAGTGGTGAGTATTTTAAAATCGGAAGATGAGAATGATATGGCCATGAAGGAGATTTTGATTGAAACCGGTTTTCCACTTGCATTTGATGCAGCCGTGCTGGCAGAAGTTAAAAAACTGCAGCAACATATTGCACGTGAAGAAATAAATAAAAGGAAAGATTTCAGGGATATTTTAACCTTCACCATTGATCCGGTGGATGCAAAAGATTTTGATGATGCCATATCAATCCGCAACCTGGATAATGGCAATTATGAAATTGGAGTACATATTGCTGATGTTAGCCATTATGTAAAACCGGGAACGCTTTTGGATAAAGTAGCTTATGAAAGAGCCACCAGCGTGTATTTGCCCGACAGGGTAAATCCGATGCTGCCCGAAAAAATATCAAACGAATTGTGTTCTTTAAGGCCGCATGAAGATAAATATACTTTTTCAGCAGTTTTTCAGATTACAAACAGGGCAGAGATCAAGCATACCTGGCTGGGCCGCACCATCATCCACAGCAATCATCGTTTTAGTTATGATGAAGTGCAGGAAATTATTGAAAAGAAAGACGGCCTGCATTATAAACCCATTGTTTTATTAAATGAGCTGGCTAAAAAATTCAGGGCAGAACGTTTTAAGAACGGGGCCATTAATTTTTCATCGCAGGAGGTTCGTTTTGAACTGGATGCAAAGGGAAAACCAATTGGTATTGTAATTAAAGAAAGCAAGGATGCTCATAAACTGATTGAAGAATTTATGCTGTTGGCAAACAGGGCGGTTGCATCTTATGTTTCAAAAATAAAAGTAAATAAGGAACCCATTCCTTTCCCTTACCGGATACATGATACACCCGATGATGAAAAGCTAAAACCATTTGTGGCTTTTGCCAAAAAGTTTGGTTACACTTTTGATTTGCATGATGAACGGGCTGTGGCAGCATCCTTCAATAAAATGCTGAAAGAGGTGCAGGGCAAACCTGAGCAGCATGTATTAGAACAACTGGGTATAAGAACCATGTCGAAAGCAGTTTACACGTCTTCAAACATCGGTCATTATGGTTTGGGGTTTGAATATTACTGTCATTTTACATCTCCCATCCGGCGCTATCCCGATGTAATGGTGCACCGTATTTTACAGCAGTGCCTGGAGAAAGATCTGAAACTGGATAAAAAAATGGACGAACGCTGTAAACATTGCAGCGACCGGGAACGCAAGGCCATGGAAGCCGAACGTGCCGGTAATAAATACAAGCAGGTAGAGTTTATGAAAAATTACCTGGGAGAGGAGTTTGACGGCATTATCAGCGGTGTTGCATCTTTTGGGTTTTTTGTAGAAACTGTTACACATAAATGTGAGGGTATGGTTACCGTGAGAGACCTGAGTGCGTATGATGATTTTAGACTGGATGAAGCAGATTATGCACTGGTTGGTATGCGTACCGGGCAAAAATTCCGAATGGGAGATGCCGTAAGGATAAAAGTTGTTGCAGCTAATTTGAGTAAGCGTCAACTGGATTATGAGTGGGTAACAGAAAAGCAAGGAATTAGTAATAAGGAATTAGGGAAAAAGGGAAGAGACCTAAAAGGTAAAATCCAGGCTGGTAACAAATCAAAGCCTGGCGCAAAAGCAACAGGTAAAAAGAAAAAATAAAATTGTAAACTGCAAACACGCTGAATACTTTGCGTATTTGTGTCTTAGTGGCTAAGCATATGCATTCATTTTTAGAACTTTCCAAACTCTTCGAAGAAAAATTCAACAACCGGCATTTTCCGGCGCAGCCGGAAACATTGTACAACCCGGCACAATATATTTTAAACCTGGGCGGTAAAAGAATACGCCCCGTTTGTGTTTTGATGGGCAACCAGTTGTTTAATGATATTGACCCTGATGCATACAATGCAGCTGCAGCAATAGAGCTTTTTCACAACTTCAGTTTAATACATGATGATATCATGGATAAAGCGCCCATGCGGCGTGGCATGGAAACGGTGCATACAAAATACGGCGAATCTACAGCCCTCCTTGCCGGTGATGTGATGTTTGTAAAAGCATACGAATATCTTAATAAAATAAAATTAGCACAGTTACAAAAAGTATTATACCTCTTCAACAACACTGCCAGTGCAGTTTGCGAAGGCCAGCAAATGGATATGGATTTTGAAAAGCGGGAAACCGTGAGCATGGATGAATATGTGTACATGATTACTTTAAAAACTTCGGTGCTGGTAGCTGCAAGCCTTAAACTGGGCGCTATTTTGGGCGGGGCAGGAGAAGGCAATCAAAATCATTTGTACGAGTTTGGTAAAAATCTGGGTATCGCTTTCCAAGTGCAGGATGATTACCTGGATGCATTTGGTGACCCTGAAAAATTTGGTAAAAAAGTAGGAGGTGATATTATCGCCAATAAAAAAACTTTCCTCATGATTCATGCATTTGAAATGGCAAAGCCGGCTCAGTTGAGTGAATTGAAAGAACTGATTAAAACCAATCCCGATGATAAGGTGGAAAAAGTGATGCAGATATTCCGTGATTGCAAAGTGGGTGATTGGGCACAGGAATTAAAAAATAAATACCTGCAAACTGCATTAAAACACCTAGAAGATACTGCCGTATTATCTGTACGTAAAAAACCCCTGCAGGAACTCGCTGATTATTTAATGATGAGGGAAAGTTAAGTCTTTAACCAGTATGCTGTCAGGTTGAGCTTGTCGAAACTGGTTTAATAACAAAATAAACCTGCAATGAAAATAGCCCACAACACCGTCTTCGACAAGCTCAGACTGACAACTCAATTTTGTAAGAGATTTAATTTCTGTTATTCTCATAAGTAAAAATATTTGCTTAATTTCCTTTTCTCAAAAACAAAACCAACATGGCAAATTCTTTATTCCGCACAAAAAAAATTGAAAGTATTTTAGCTGAGGGTAGCGATGATCCGCATGGAGGTGGAGGATTAAAGCGTGTGCTTACCGTTCGTGATCTTACCTTCTTTGGCATTGCCGCTATCTTGGGGGCAGGTAGTTTCAGCAGTCTGGGTTTTGCGGTATTTCATGGGGGGCCCGGTGTTGTTATATTATTTGTAATCACCGGTATTGCCTGTGCATTCACAGCTCTGTGTTATTCCGAATTTGCAAGCCGCATACCGGTTGCAGGAAGCGCTTATACCTATGCCTACGCCAGCTTTGGTGAGCTGTTTGCCTGGGTAATTGGCTGGGCATTAATTATGGAATATTCTATAGGTAATATTTATGTGGCTTATAGCTGGAGCGATTATTTTACTTCGCTGATGGGAAAAATGAATGTACATATCCCCGAATATTTATGTACCAGTTATATGGAAGCTAAACATGCCGTTGAGGGTGGCAGCACCAACGTGGATGAATTGGCCGCCTGGAACAATGCCCCTGTTGTTGGTGGATTAAGGATGATTTTAGATCTGCCGGCATTGGTCATCAATTTCCTGATTACCTACCTGGTTTACCGTGGGGTAAAAGAAAGCCGCAATTTCAGTAATGTGATGGTGATGTTGAAAATAGCGGTGGTGGCGCTTATCATTATTGTTGGTGGTTACCTTGTTTTTTCAAACGGACTTACTGCAAACTGGACTCCTCCAAATGATACCGGTGTAAAATCTTTTATGCCCAATGGTTTTAGTGGCGTAATGCTGGCAGTTGCCAGTGTTTTCTTTGCCTATATTGGTTTTGATGCAGTGTCAACTTTAGCTGAAGAAAGTAAAAACCCACAACGCGATCTCCCAAGAGGTATGATCCTGTCACTGGTGATATGTACAATTGTTTATATTCTTTTATCACTTGTACTAACCGGTGCAGTGCATTATAAGAAGTTTGACGGCATTGGCGA
>JANMWP010000194.1:0-2877 GCA_031394065.1 Chitinophagaceae bacterium | reverse complement strand
CGAAGGGCCCGAGATTGAAGATGACTTTCACAACTTTACAGCACTTAATTTACCCGAAAATCATCCTGCACGTGATATGCAGGATACGTTTTATATTTCTCAAAATCCTGATTGGTTATTACGCACACATACCAGCAGTGTACAGGTACGTGAAATGCAAAAAGGGAAATTACCAATCCGCATTATTTGCCCGGGCCGTGTGTACCGTAACGAAACCATCAGTGCAAGGGCACATTGTTTTTTTCACCAGGTAGAAGGTTTGTATATAGCCGAAAATGTTTCCTTTGCCGATTTGAAGCAGACACTTTATTTCTTTGTGCAGGAAATGTTTGGTAAAGATGTAAAAATCCGTTTTCGCCCCAGTTATTTTCCATTTACCGAACCCAGTGCCGAGATGGATATCAGTTGTCTTATATGTGGAGGCGAGGGGTGCAGCGTTTGTAAAAAAACCGGCTGGGTCGAAATTCTGGGCTGCGGCATGGTTCATCCAAACGTACTCGACAACTGCGGTATAGACAGTAACAAATACACCGGCTTTGCATTCGGTATGGGCATTGAAAGAATTACCATGCTTAAATACCAGATAAAAGATCTTCGGTTGTTTAGCGAAAATGATGTACGCTTTTTAAAGCAATTTACTTCAGCAGTATAAATATTATTTACAGGCATTTACCGGATTTTACACAATACACTACATAATTGTGTAAGTGATACTCATAATTATATAACTACCTCCTTTTGCTTTGGCATCATAATTGAAAAGATGCAGTTATAAGCCGATGCATAAAGCATCCTGTCAGCAATAAAAATAAATTTATGAAAATGAAACCTGTGTTTTGCAGTTTAATTACTGCATTGGCAATACTTCTTTTTTCTTCCTGCTCGGTTTCAAATGAGGCAAGAAGTATGAAAAGGAATATTAACGGAAACTGGATACTTGAAACCATAACAGCCGAAGGAATTACCGGTGTGGTAAAAACCAGGATATTTAATGAAGCTGACCTTAGTTGCTTTATCGGCAGTGAGTGGAATTTTATCTCCAATAACAGCATGGGTAGCTATACCATTGTTGATAATAATAAAAACTGCACCCGGTTAAAGCGTTTTATCCGCTGGTCAATATACGAACCAAAAGATGGCGCAAAGGAATTTCAGTTTAAAAGACTTGACGATAAGAAAAATGCTATGGATAATGGAGATGGTTATAGATTAACAGTTACAGAGCATGGTGACAATAATCTTAAACTAAGGTCTGATATAGTTTTTGACGGCCATGCCGGAGCAATTATTTACAATTTCGTAAAAAAATAAATTAATAAAAACGTAATTATATGAAAAAAATATTTAGTAATACAGGGTTGATACTGGCTGTAATTATGTTGATGGCAAACGGCTGCAGCACCGTTAAAAAAACAAACAAAGCACAGAGAGGCGCCGTAATTGGTGCAGCAGCAGGCGGCGTAATTGGTGGCGTAATCGGAAATAATGTGGGTAAAGGAAATACTGTGTTGGGAGCTATTATCGGCAGTGTTGTTGGTGGAGTTACCGGTGGAATCATTGGCAATAAAATGGATAAACAGGCAGAAAAAATTAAAAATGAAATTCCCGGTGCCGAAGTACAAAGAGTTGGAGAAGGAATTATTGTAACATTTAGTGAAAAGAATCCGGATGGATCGAAAATGGGCGTTTATTTCGATTTTGACAAATCAGAAATTACTTCAAATTCAAAACTAGCCCTGAATAAACTGATTCAGATATTTAAAGAATATCCCGAAACAAATTTATTGGTTGAAGGACATACTGATGATAAAGGAGCAGAATCATACAATCTTTCTTTATCTGAACGCAGAGCAATGGCAGTCGGGAACTATTTAAAAGCGAATAATATTTCAGCATCAAGGCTAACTATTAACTGGTACGGAGAAACACAACCCAAGGTTGAAAATACAAGCGATGCAAGCCGTGCCGAAAACAGGCGTGTTGAATTTGCCATTACAGCAAACGAAAAAATGAAAGAAGAAGCCAGGAAAGAAGCTGCCGGAAAATAATTTTATTTTAAAATACAAAAGCATTGTTGTTCTTAACAGAAACAGCAATGCTTTTTTTATGATACTAAATGATGCCCGGCTTAAAGTACCTGATAAGTAATATCTTTACTTAAAATGCGGCAATATATTTATGATTAATACCATCTGCGTTATAGGCGCCGGCACCATGGGCAGCGGCATTGCTCAAACTGCAGCACAAAACGGTTTTTATACTTTATTGTTTGATATTAATGAAGCAGTGCTCGCAAAAGCAAAAACAGCTATTGAAAAAAGCCTGCAGTTTTTAGTTGATAAAGAAAAAATTACTGTAACAGAAAAAGGAAACATTTTTCAAAGGATACGTTTTGTAACCGATACCAACGATTGCCTGGCAGATATTATTATTGAAGCCATTGTAGAAAAAGTTGATGCCAAGGTTAACATCTTTAATCAACTGGCAGAAGTAAATCACTCCGAAGTGATTTTTGCAACCAATACTTCGTCTTTATCAGTTTCCGACATTCAGGCAAAAGTGCAGCAACCGCAAAGGGTAGTTGGAATGCATTTTTTTAACCCGGCACAAATAATGAAACTGGTTGAAGTGGTTAAAGGAAATCAAACACTTGATGCTGTTGCCCAAACGGTTTATGAGCTTTGTTTACAAATGAAAAAAACACCGGTGATGTGTAAAGATGCACCCGGGTTTATAGTAAACAGGGTTGCCCGGCATTATTACCTGGAGGCTATGAAACTGGTGGAAAACGGAATTGCAACAATTGAAAATGTTGATGAAATAATGGAAGCATCTGGTTTTAAAATGGGGCCGTTTAAATTAATGGATCTTATTGGC
>JANMWP010000134.1:0-2145 GCA_031394065.1 Chitinophagaceae bacterium | reverse complement strand
CATTGATGCACCGGTTATTGAACCTGCCAGCCACATGCCCGATAAAGAACTGAACCCGGTTGCTTTGGAAGAAAACCTGAACATTGAAATGGTTTATGATGCCATTGTGCTGGGCATTAAAGATTATTTTACCAAGATGGGTTTTACCAAAGCCATCCTCGGTAGTAGCGGAGGTATTGACAGTGCTGTTACATTGGCACTTGCCTGCGCTGCTTTGGGAAAAGAAAATGTGAGAGCAGTATTGATGCCGTCCCAATATTCAACAAACCATTCTGTATATGATGCAGAGCAGCTGAGCATGAATCTGGGAAATCCCTACGATATCATCCCGGTTGAAAATATTTACAATAGTTTTTTAAACGAACTGAAACCGGTATTTAAAGATTTACCTTTTAGTATTGCCGAAGAAAATATACAGAGCCGCACACGTGGGAATTTATTAATGGCTATCGCCAATAAGTTTGGCTACATTCTATTGAACACGTCCAACAAGAGTGAGCTGGCAACTGGTTATGGCACGCTTTATGGCGATATGGCCGGTGGCATTGGCGTTTTAGGCGACTGCTATAAATTACAGGTTTATGCGTTGGCAAAATATATTAACAGGGATAAAGAAATAATTCCAATTAGCATCATTTCAAAACCACCCAGTGCAGAGCTGCGGCCCGGACAAAAAGATTCTGATAGTTTACCTGAGTACGAAATTCTTGATAAAATTTTATATCAATATATAGAAAGAAGGCAGGGCCCCAATGAAATTAAAGCACAGGGATATGATGTAGCACTTGTTGATAGAATTTTAAAGATGGTAAATATCAATGAATACAAACGGAATCAGTTTTGTCCAATCATACGTGTTTCTCCAAAAGCATTTGGGGTGGGAAGGAGAATGCCGATTGTAGGAAAGTATCTGAGTTAGAATAATTCTTCGCTAACAAAATCAGCGATATCATTTTCATCTTTTAATCAGCGATTATATTTTTTCCACCACCACGGCCGTTCCATAAGCCAGCACTTCATTAATACCAGCCATCACTTCATTGGCATCGTACCGCATATTGATGATGGCATTGGCGCCACGTTCGTTGGCATGTTGTAGCATTAACTGGTAAGCTTCTTCCCTCGTTTTTTCGCAAAGCTCTACATAGATACTTATTTTGCCGCCAAACAAAGCCTGAAAACCCCCGCCGATATTTCCCAGTAAACTGCGGCTTCTTACGGTTATGCCCCTTACAAGGCCAAGGTGTTTGGTAATGCGGTATCCTTCCAATGTATTTGATGTGGTTATTAATTGTTGATCTATCATGATTATTTTTTTACTAAAGTTAGATTGATTTTAACAAAGTTTTGCTCCCTTCATCAAAACGGCCAAATTTTTGTAAAGCATAGTTCGTATTTTGCACAGCCCCACCTATCCTCCCCCGAGGGGAGAGAAATCTGGGAGATAAAAGCGAAGATTAAAAAGAATAAATAAAACATAATCTTCTCCATTTCCTCCCCCTCGGGGGGAGATAGAGGGGGCCAAACTTAAAATCTATGGTTCAAACATCTGAAGACATCCGTTTGCTGAATGAAAAAATTACCAGCGCATCCGGATTTGTTACCCGTATTAATGATGAATTAAGTAAAGTTATTGTTGGCCAGCAATCGATGATTGAAAGATTATTGATTGGCCTGTTAAGCAATGGACATGTGTTGCTGGAAGGTGTGCCCGGCCTGGCAAAAACACTGGCCATTAAATCGCTGGCGCAGGCGGTGCATGCCGATTTTAGCCGTATTCAATTTACACCCGATTTGCTACCCGCCGATGTGGTTGGTACGATGATATACAATCAGTCGAAAAATGAATTCGTGGTTCGCAGAGGCCCTATTTTTTCAAACTTTATTTTGGCAGATGAGATAAACAGGGCTCCGGCAAAAGTGCAAAGTGCCTTGCTGGAGGCCATGCAGGAAAGACAGGTAACAATTGGTGATACAACCTATAAACTGCCCGAACCTTTTTTGGTGCTGGCTACACAAAACCCGATTGAGCAGGAGGGAACCTATCCGTTGCCCGAAGCACAGGTTGACCGCTTTATGATGAAAGTGGTGGTAGATTATCCAAGCAAGGCAGAAGAGCAACTGATCATCCGCCAGAATACATTG
>JANMWP010000311.1:0-4748 GCA_031394065.1 Chitinophagaceae bacterium | reverse complement strand
GCAATCTGTTCGGCAACAAAAGCAGAGCCTGTTTTGGAATCCGGAAAAATTTTAACCGGTATTTTTTCGAGAGAATCGGTTAGGTCAATTTTAGTCATAATTTATGCGGCAGGTTCTTATAAAATTACATTATTATTTTTTTATCGCAGCGTTGTTTGTCTGAACGGGGATTTGGGTGGATTGTCAGGATTAAGGGGATTATCCTTTTAATCTTTTTAATCCACCCAAATCCCCGTTCAGACAAATTCCTACTGTACTTCAATTTCATCCACAAACAGCCATGCCTGATTACCTGCACCTGGTTTGCCGGATGGAATTAAACCATAATTCACTGCCCTTATATGAATGTACCGGCAGAATTTTTCTTTTATAATTTCAATTTTATTAATGTCATCTTCCTGCTTAATATCAACTGTAACCAACTCAATTGGCTGGTCATTTGATATTGTGGTGGAATCATAATAAGGAATATAAGAAACCTCAACCCGGCTGGGTAAATAGATCCAGCTTCCGTTTTGTTTTAAAGTATGCAGGGTTATTTTTGAAACTTGCATATCCTTTCCCAGGTCAATGGTTGCATCCATATCGGTTCCGTTAAAACCTAAAAATTCAGATGATTTTGACATGCCCTTTTCATTTTGCACACCATTAACCAACGTAAAAGCGCCATCGCCGGGGTAAGATTTACTGGCTTGGGTTGTAAGGGTTATTTTTTTGCCGGTGGCTTTGTTGAATAAAAATTTTTGAACAACTGTATTACTCATCTGTTCTTTATTTTTATAACTGCTTGCTAATATCGTATTGTTGTTTTTGATAAGAATCGGAGTTTTGTAAATTTTCCCTTCTCCCCAATAAATATCTGAAAGCACTTCAATTTTTTCTCCCTTTTCATTTTTTTGCGGAAGATTCATCTGCGCTTTTAAATCATCATCCATATATTTTATGGTAAGCATTTTGTTTTTACTTTCCAGTTTAAATAACAGCCCTTCATAATTTTCCGTAGGTAAAATTTTTGAATTTAAATCATAATATGCAGAGCTGTAATTTGTATGTCGTTTATCCAGTCTTTCAAAAATCACCGGCAATCTTCTTTCAAAATCTTTCCAGTCTCTTTTTTCTTTCGGGCTCCACAAAACCTCACTCAGTGCGGTAATGCGGGGGAATAGCTGGTATTCAATCTTACGTTCATTACTTTGGTATTCTGTCCACATATTGGCCTGTGCACCTAAAATATATTTGCCTTGTTCTGCATTTAATTCTTTGGGTACAGGTTCGTATGCATATACATTTTCAATAGGGTTGTAGCCACCAAAAGTTACACTGTCTTCATTTTTACTTTGTGTATGGTCAAAATACATCGGGTTGCCCGGCGTCATGATCACATTGTGTTTTTGTTTGGCTGCTTCAATGCCACCGGCTTCGCCACGCCAACTCATTACAACTGCATTTGGTGCAAGGCCACCTTCTAAAATTTCATCCCAGCCAATAATTTTTCTGCCTTTACTGTTCAGGTATTTTTCAATGTGCTGAATAAAATAACTCTGCAAGGCGTGTTCATCTTTTAAATTATTGTCTTTAATTCTTTTTTGGCAAAGCGGACAGGTTTTCCATCTTTCCTTCGGGCATTCATCACCACCAATATGAATATATTTTGACGGGAATAACTGCATGACCTCATCCAGCACATTTTGTAAAAAAGTAAATGTGCTGTCGTTACCGGCGCAATACACATCATCTAAAACACCCCAGGTGTCCATTACTTTATAGGGCCCCTTGGTGCAACCTAAATATGGATAGCTGGCCAATGCAGCAGTACTGTGGCCGGGCATTTCAATTTCGGGAATTACAGTGATATACCTGTCTGCAGCATATTGTACAATTTCTTTTATTTGTTGTTGTGTGTAATAACCGCAATATTTTATGCTGTCGTATTTGTTGCTGCCATAACGGCCAATCAAAGTGCGGTCTCTGCAACCGCCAACTTGTGTAAGCAAAGGATATTTTTTTATTTCTATCCGCCAGCCCTGGTCTTCGGTTAAATGCCAATGAAAAGTATTGAATTTATAAGCGGCTAAATAATCAATATATTTTTTTACAAAAGAGATTGGGAAGAAGTGGCGGCCAACATCGAGGTGCATGCCGCGGTAAGGGAAACGGGGATAATCTTTAATTATGCAATTAGGAATAACAAGTTGATTTTTTGCATTGACTGTTACCATTTGTTTAAGGGTTTCAAATGCATAAAATTTCCCCAGGGCGGTTCCTCTGATATTAATATTATTATTTTTTATTTCCAGCTCATAATAACCTTTTTCTTCTTCTGTACTTACACCGGTAAAGGTAATTTGTGTGGCTAAGTTTATGTCAGGCTTGCCCCGATACTGAAATCTTTTTATCCCGTAATTGGTTTTTAAATATTGCTCAAAGAGTGCTTCGCCATCGTTAGGCTCACTATCTTCTAAATTGGTGAGCATAAAACTAATGGGTTCTTTCAATACAGAAAATCCTTTTCCCATTTTCACTTCTACAGGTGCAGGCACAATATTCAATTTATTCTGCCCAACCACAATTGAGCAATTAAACAATAAAACAATCGCTAAAATCTTCATCATAAGTATTATTTTAAAACAGGTAAAACGATCTTACTCGCATTCGTCGCATCGTGATAAATCTTTATCGTTGCTTTTTGAAAATCACTATCCTCACATTTATAAATGTCAACAAACTTCTGTGGGTTTCTATCGGCTAAGGGGAACCAACTGCTTTGTATCTGTATCATCAGCTTATGGCCTTTTTTAAAGGTATGGGCCACATCCGGCAAAGTATATTTTACTTCGGTTATTTTACCCGGTGTAAATGCTTCTGGCTTTTGAAAACTGTTACGGTAACGACCTCTCATAATTTCGCCACGTACCAGCATCTGGTAACCACCCATGGGGTAGGCGGCCCATCCTAACCTCCCCGGAGTGGAGGAATTATCGGCAGGATATGAAAACTCATCCGGAAAAACATCAATCAGTTTTACCACAAAGTCTGCATCGGTGGTGGAGATGGCTGTCATCAAATCGGCTACCACCGGGCCTCCCAGCGTAATGTCTTCTGTAAGTATATCTGTGCTGAAAGTAAGTACATCGGGCCGGCGGCTGGCAAAACGCTGATCATCGGTCATGTATTCTCTTGTTCTGCCTAAGCCAATGTCTTCGGTATAAGGTACGGGGTGTGCAGGGTCACTTATGTATTCACTAAATGCATTGGCTGCTGATTTAGTTTCAAACGATAATTTACCATTGGAACCAATGAAGAGATTTTTATACTCCATAATTTTTGCGGGCCATTCATTAAATCTTCTCCACTCATTTTCGCCACTGAAGAAAACAGTAGCTTCGGGAATATCATGCACTGTGCCTTTTAGTTTTAAATAGAAATTAAAGAAAGGCATTTCAATATTGCGCTGATAAAATTCACTTGTCTTTTTTCCAAAACGAACATTGCCTAAATAACTCCCATCACTTCGGCCACCCCAGCCACCATGAAACCAGGGGCCCATCACCAACCGGTTATCGGTGTTTTTACTTTTGTCTTCAATTGCTTTATACAAATTCCAGGCACCAAAGCAATCTTCGGCATCAAACGTGCCACCAACAACAAGCATGGCCGGTTTAACAGTGCTTACAAAATTGCGTGCATTGCGGGCCTCCCACCAGGCATCGTAATTTGGATGATTCATTAAATCTTTCCAGAAGGCAATACTATCGCCCATTATTTTACTAAAGTTTTTTAAAGCACCGGTCTTTAAATAAAAATCATAATTATCCTGCGATGGAATGCGGTAGCCGGGGCTGCCAACGGTTGTTGGTTTTGGCCTTGGTTTGCCAAAGCCGCTGTAAAAACTAAATCCATCCATCAGCATAAAAGCACCGTTGTGGTGAAAGTCATCGCCCTGGAACCAGTCTGTTACAGGCGCCTGCGGACTAACAGCTTTTAATGCCGGATGACCGCTAAGCGCCGCCATGGTGGAATAAAAGCCAGGGTACGAAATACCACTAACACCAACCCTTTTATTATTACCCGGCAAATTATTTACCATCCAGTCAATGGCATCGTAAGTATCGCTGGCTTCGTCAATGTCTTTATTTTTTTTAGTGGGGTTAAATGGACGTACATCTATAAAGTCACCTTGACTCATCCACCTGCCCCGTACATCCTGCATGGCAATAATGTAACCTTCTTTTAAATAATTGAGCCAATAAGTTTCATGAAACCAATTATCAAAATTGGTTTCTCCATAAGGTGCACAGGAATATGGTGTACGGTGTAATAAAATGGGATGTTTTACCGAACTGTCTTTTGGAATATAAAAGGCCGTAAAAAGACTGATGCCATCACGCATGGGCAGCATCTTTTCAACCTTATAATAATTTTCTCTTACCCAAAGTGAATCGCTGTTTTGGGCAGTAAGGTTTGTTATAAAGAGGATGGCAAAAAGCAGGAGGCAGAAATATTTTTTCATTTCATAATTATTTGAGTGTTAAATTTAACGAAACTAAATTGTTTATGGAGACTAATCGGGATGAGTTGATCAATAAATTTTACAGTTCTTTTCAAAAACTGGATTATAATGGCATGAATGCCTGTTACAGTGATGATATTGTTTTTTTTGACCCTGTATTTGGTTTATTGAGAGGGGATGAAGCAAAATCTATGTGGGAGATGCTTTGCAAAAATGCTAAAGATTTTTCGTTAACCTA
>JANMWP010000050.1:0-3567 GCA_031394065.1 Chitinophagaceae bacterium | reverse complement strand
AAGCAACAGGTGCGTTAAAAAAGGGGAGCGGTGCGTATTAAAAAGATTAAGTGCTTCCTTATTGGAAAGATGCCCTTCTCCGCCTCGTATGCGGTTCTTGAGGTGAATTGGATATCTGCCATTCTCAAGCATATCCGTATCATAATTGGCTTCTAAAAAAACAGCATGGCATTGTTTAAAATAATGAATAACTTCTTTGCAAACATTACCAATGTCGGTTAATACACCTATTGTTATTCCATTGTAACTGACGATAAAACTATGTGGGTCTGATGCATCGTGGTATTTTACAAATGGAGTAATATTTAAATCTCCCACTGGTATGATTTTTTTTGCAGTAAAAAATTTAGTGAGGTGACTGATTAACCTGGGACCATGTTTAGCAGTTTTAGCTGTTATATAAACAGGCAAGCTGTACTTATTTGCCAGGGTAGATACTCCCTTAATATGATCTCCATGCTCATGCGAAACAAAAATGGCTTTTACTGTTTTCATACTTAAGCCAAGTTGCTTCAGGCGCTTTTCAGTTTCCCGGCAGCTGAGGCCAACATCTATTAAAACAGCATCTGTTTTGGTTCCTATATAATAGCAATTACCATTGCTGCCCGAATTTAACGATGTAAAATATAATGCCATAATTACTGCAAAGAAAAACAATTATTACCTGAAGGCAATCCTGAATTTAATAAAAGAAAACGCCACCATTTTGCAAAGCAAAATAAGTGACGTTTTTTATTGCAAGAACCATTTTACATAAAGGCTGCTATTTTGTTAATTACCGTTTTTTCTTCTTCCATTATTTCCATTTTCACGTCTGCCATTATCATCCGGTCGTTGTACATTTTTGTTGTCATTATTATCAGCCCTTCTTTCCAGTTTTCGTTGTTCCATAACAGGTGGCGATTGTTGCGGCATCGGTCTTTCAGCCTGAGGTTTTTGAGACGGCGATGGTACCGGCCTTTCGGTTGGCTGTTGGCGCTGTGGATTGTTGTTTTGCTGGTCATTGCTTCTGTTCCATTTGTTATCATTCTGTCGGCCACCCGGCGAATTATTTTCATCTGTTTGAGGAACAGTATTTGCATCCCTTTGCGGCCTCCTGTTTGGTTGATCCGAAGGCGTAGCAGGATTGCCATTTGAATTCACATCATTTCTGCGGCGGTTGTTGCCGTTGTTATCATCATTATTTCTTCTTCCGTTACCATTGTAATTATTATTTCTCACAGTATTGCCGCTGCTCCAGTTTCTGTCATTATAATCAACCCTTCTTTCTTCAACCCGGTTGTTGGTAAAGCGTTCTACTTCCCTTCTTTCAGGGCCTGTTACATACCTTCCAACACCTCCGTTTCCGTTGTAATAATTATTTATTACAACTGCATTGCGGAAATTATTATCTCTGTTATACGGAACATAGTACCGGTTTAGATCCCGGTCGCAAATATTGCGGCGTGGTATGAAATTCCAGCGGTCGTAAGGAATAGAAGCAAATGAAACATTGATATTGATTCCGTATCCGAGTGGTGCCCAGCCATAATAATCATCGTAGCTGCTCCAGCTTACCCAGGCCGATGCCCATTCGTAACCGGGTATCCACATCCATCCGTAATAAGAGTCGTATTCCCATCTGCCATAATGAAACGGAGCCCAGCCCCAATCATAATCTGATATCCACGACCAGCCATAATTGGTATATTCCCAATGACCATCGCTGTAATACGGTTTAAAATCTGCATCATTGTAAATCCAAACCTGTCCAAACCTGGGGTTATTCATCCATCTGCCGTAAAGACTCAGCTCCTGATGAAAAGTGTTGAAGTTAACGGATACAGATTGAGCTTTTGTTTCAGAAACTGGAACAAAGCTGATGATCGCTAAAATTAAAATGAAAGTAAATTTTGTAGTTTTCATGATTTAGAAAATTTAGTTACCAAAAAGGAAGCAAACACAATGCTATTGTCTGTTAATTATTGCCAAAATCTGTTAATGAAATGTAATGTTGTTTGAAAGCAAAGTTTAAAAGGCAGGTTATTTTATAAACAGAGCAATATTTACAACGTAGCTTTAACCCGTTGCAAAAAACTTAAAATGAAATATGTTTACAGCAGAACAAATAATTGAGCAAACAAAAAAATGGATAAATGATGTAGTGATTGGATGCAATTTTTGCCCCTTTGCTACACAGGTTGTAAAACAACAAACTATTTTTTATAAGGTTGAAACAGCAATTGAACCGAAAATTTGCCTGGAGGTATTAATTCAGGAACTAACAAGACTTGATGAAGATGATTCCATAGAAACTTCCTTTTTAATTTTTCCGGATAGCTTTAAAAATTTTGATGCCTACCTTGACCTGGTTTCAGCAGCTGAAAAGATTTTAAAGCAAAAAGGATACAATGGAATTTATCAGTTAGCCAGTTTTCACCCACAATACTTTTTTGCAAATGCGCCTGAAAATGATGCGGCAAATTATACCAACCGTTCGGTTTATCCAATGTTGCACCTGTTGCGTGAAGCCGGTATTGACAAGGCTTTGGAGCATTATACAAATCCTGAAGGCATTCCGGAACGGAATATAAATTTTGCCAGGGAAAAAGGAATTATTTATATGAAAATGCTGAGAGATGCCTGTATTGATTTATAATTTTTTACCGATGGTTTATGGTTTAAATTTTAGCGTATTAATTATCTGCCTGGATGTTTCACTAAACTTATCTCCGCTTTTTAAAGGAGTATATGTTACCAGGTAAAGCCTGGTTGTACGTAGTCATTGTATTAAAAGTGCTCAAGTAATTCATTTGAGCCAAATAGTAACGAATAATTTGTCTGCTTTAGTGATAATAAAAAAGCATCGTTATTTTCAATTCCACCTTCGGAGAGTACTAATTCATCTACCAAATTATGCTTACTGAGAACTGCAATGTTGTGGTCGCTAACTTTGTAGATTGCGATATTGTCTTCTAACAATTCAAAATTCTGATTAAATTCTATTTTCTCTTTTAGTTGCTCCCAAAAGTAATTGCGCAATAAATAGACTTTTACGGTATCCCTCATTTTATTATTTATTTTTCTTTTGTTTAAGATTTTCTGCTATGACTTTAGTAATTTCTATTGGTTTCCTAACAGGCACAGCACCACTTTGACGAAAAGAAAAGGTCGCAACTATTTCGCCGTCAGAAGCCAAGTCAACAATTTGTCCTTGTAAATCTGTCAAAGCATTATAGTCATTCCAGTTGTATGTTATTGTTGCAACATAAACTGATTTTACATAAGTTGTTTTGCCTAGTGAAATATCCTGGTTAAAGGTGGAATCTGTTCTTTCACCCTTGTTTGAAAGTTCAATTAGTTCTTTTGCAACTCTTTCAGAAATTACTTTAAAGCCAGCTTCTACTAAATTATTTTTCAAAGTGTCAACAACTAATAAAGGATCATTTGAAAGTCTTGTAACTGTTATTGCTGCTTTAACATTAAAACTGTTAGTACAAAATACTTTTACCCGTTTTAAGGATTGTGCTTGTGTCATTGATGACAGGATAAGTGCCGTTAAAAGAATAAATATTTTTTTCATATTCT
>JANMWP010000032.1:0-2092 GCA_031394065.1 Chitinophagaceae bacterium | reverse complement strand
GGATGAAACTGGATAAACTCCATATTTTCAATTCGCCCCTTTGCCCGGTAAACCATGGCTACTCCATCACCGGTTGCAATTGCCGGGTTGGTGGTAGAGCGATAAACCTGTCCGTTACCACCGGTAGCCAACATCGTAATTTTTGAAAGTATTTTTTCTGTTTTATTGGTCTGGAGGTTTAAAATATACACCCCATAACATTCAACATCGGGTGTTGCTTTGGTAATTAAATAACCCAGGTGATGTTGTGTAATAATATCCAGTACAAAACAATGATGCAGCAGTTTGATATTTGGTTTGCGGCTAATGGCTTCCAGTAAAGCCCTTTCCATTTCTTTTCCGGTAATATCTTTGTGATGTAAAATTCTTGATTCGCTGTGGCCGCCTTCTTTGCCCAATTTAAAATCGCCATCTTTTTCTTTATCAAATTTGGCACCCCACTCAATAATCTCCTCTATTCTTTCAACCCCTTCTTTAACTACTATTTCCACAATATGCCGGTTACACAATCCATCACCCGCTATTAACGTGTCATCAATATGCTTTTTAAAACTATCGTTATCAAAATTCATTACGCCGGCAATACCGCCCTGGGCGTACTTTGTATTGGTTTCGTCGCTTTGCGCTTTGGTAAGAATAATAATGTTTTTATCCGGGCAGGTTTCTGCAACTTTTAATGCGTAGGTTAAACCTGCTATTCCACTGCCTATTACCAGAAAATCTGTTTGCATATCCCTATCTCCGCCAGCTGGCGGAGGATTATTGTGTTTTATGATTACTAATATCTGTCACTCTTAAATTTTATAAAAGGACTCTAAATTATTGAACGCTAAGTTCCCCCTTTAGGAGGCGGAGGGGGTTTCCACCCAAGCCTCATTCTCTTTTAATAAATTTATTAATTCGTCAACGGCAATATTGCTGTCGATATTTCTTTTTACTACTTCCTTTCCTTTGTACAAAGTAATCTTTCCAACACCACTGCCAACATAACCAAAATCAGCATCAGCCATTTCGCCGGGGCCATTTACAATACAGCCCATAATAGCGATCTTTACGCCTTTTAAATGATTGGTAACTGCACGTATCTTAGCCGTTGTTTCCTGCAGGTCAAATAATGTTCTGCCGCAACTTGGGCAACTGATATACTCCGTTCTGGAAATTCTTGTACGGGTGGCCTGTAAAATTCCAAAAGCAACAGAATTTAAAATTTTTGTTTTAGGAAAAACCTTTTTATTGCCGAAATAATGTCCAAAGCAAACCCCATCACTCAGTCCATCCAATAACAGTCCGCCGGCTTCTATGGAATAATGAATTAAACTTTGACCCATTGTAGTATCGTTACTGTCGCAAATAATAATGGCCGGATTTTTTATACTGTTATTCATCATCTCAACAAACATCCTGCGTATGCTTTGCATGGCATTTTTGTTTGTACTGCTTAAACAGATTACTGCTGTTTTATCGTTCTTGATTTTAGAAAATATTTTTTCATTTGGTTGTAAAGGATATCCTTCGGAGTAACAATCAATCATCACAAAATTCAGCAGCGGTGATTTTTTAACTGCATCATTCAGGTACTGATCAGCATCAAAAATGGGAACGTACTTAGCCCCCTCCAAACCTCCCCCCGAGGGGGAGGCTTTGCCTACAATTTGTTGCCAGATGTTCTGATAACAAATTATCTTAAGGGTTCCCGGCAGGGCAAAATTAATTTCATGATTGTAAAAAATATAATCAGCAGCCGCATCGCCAATATTCCACTTATCAGTTGCTACATCGTAAGTATATCCTATTGACTGTAGATCGTCCGGTGTTATGTTTTCAAACTTGCTGAAATCGGCTACTACCACCGGAACATGCTTTGCCCCAATATTACTTACAGCAAAGGTTTCTCTGCGGTTGTATTCAAAAGTTGAATAAGGAAATTTTTCAATTGCAGGAACAATTTCGTTGCTAACAATATTTGTGTAGCGCTTTACAATATCGTTGCACACCGGTATTTCCAGTTCCGGGTCTTCTGTTAAAGAAACACGAATGGTATCACCAATGCCGTCTTCCAGCAAAGTGCCAATCCCTATTGCTGATTTTATTC
>JANMWP010000007.1:0-2141 GCA_031394065.1 Chitinophagaceae bacterium | reverse complement strand
CGAATCAAAATTGATACAGGGATTTTTTCCGGATCTGCAGCAATATATCAAACTCATCTCTTCTACCCCAATCCGCAATATGGCTACCATGGCAGGTAATCTGGTAAATGCATCACCCATCGGCGATATGAGCATTTTCTTTCTGGCATTGGATAGCGAACTTGTATTGAATAAAAACGGAACAAGAAGAACTGTAAAACTTAATAAATTTTACAAAGCATATAAGCAAATTGATAAGGATGCGGATGAGATCATTGAAAAGATAATTTTTATCCCACCACAAAAAAATAAATTCAGCTTTGAAAAAGTAAGCAAGCGTACGCATCTGGATATTGCCAGTGTAAACTCGGCCTGTCAGATTCAAATCAATAACGCAGGAATTGTTGAAAAGATTCATCTTTCTGCCGGCGGCATAGCTCCGTTCCCTAAATATCTTGTAGAGACCTGTTCTTTTTTAAATGCGAAAAAAATTAATGCAGAAATATTACAGGAAGCTATTGTAATAATGAACAAAGAAATTGCACCTATCAGCGATGCAAGAGGCACAAAGGAATACAAAAGACTTTTATTACGACAATTATTCCTGGCACATTTTAAAAATGAAAATGATTTAATTAAAAAAACAATTGGAATATAACATTCGCTTAGAGTATTAAAAAAGATGCATAAGGCAAAAAACATAAAAGAGCTTTCAAGTCCTCCGCCCGCTGGCGGAGATTTAGGGGGCTTGGTCGGAAATATTGATGCAGCCAACCACGTAACAGGCAGATCTGTTTACGTAGATGACATACCTGTGATGGAAGGTATGTTGTTTGTAAAAGTTTTTGATTCGCCCATTGCTCATGGAAAAATAACAAGCCTGGATTTTTCTGTTGCTGAGCAAATGGAAGACATTGTAAAAATATTTTCTTATAAAGATATACCTGGCGAAAACCAGATTGGTGGTATTATTCCGGATGAACCATTTTTGGCAAACGAGGAAGTACATTACTGTGGCCAGCCCATTTTATTAATTGTGGCAGAAAATGAAGATGCTGCTGAAGAAGCATTCAAAGAAATAAAAATAGAAATTGAGCCACTGCCAATAATTACCGATCCAAAAGAAGCATTCGAGCAGGGGAAATTATTAAGCCCTTCCCGAAAATTTGTAATGGGAGATGTAAAAACAGCTTTCAGTATTTGCAAATATATTTTTGAAGGACAAACAGAATCTGGCGGACAGGAACAATTGTATTTGGAAACACAGGGAGCTTACGCCTATCCAACCGAACACGACAGTGTAAAAATATTTTCATCCACACAAGGGCCAACACAGGTGCAACGAACAGTGGCAAGGGTTTTGGGTGTTGGTATGAATAAAGTAGAAGTGGATGTGCCACGCCTTGGCGGCGGCTTTGGCGGTAAAGAAGATCAGGCATCGGCATGGGGTGCTATGGCTGCCATGGTTGCATGGATATTAAAACGGCCGGCCAAATGTATTCCGCATCGCATGGAAGATATGCGGATGACCGGCAAAAGAAATCCTTACAGCAGCGATTATAAAATAGGGCTGGATGAAGATTTAAATATTGTTGCTTATGAAGCAACATTTTATCAGAATGGCGGTGCAGCAGCCGATCTTTCTCCTGCTATTTTAGAAAGAACTTTATTTCATGCAACCAACAGTTATTATGTTCCGAATGTAAAAGTTACGGCTCACTCCTGCAAAACCAATCTGCCACCCAATACAGCATTTCGTGGCTTTGGTGGTCCGCAGGGAATGTTTGTGATGGAAGCGGCTATTGATCATGCAGCAAAATCATTGAAGGTTGATCCGGATCGTATCCAGCGGAAAAATATGATGGACAACGGTGATGAATTTCCTTACGGACAGATTGTAAAGGAATGCCAGTCGAAAAATTGTTGGGATGAAGCGATAGACTTGTATGAGGTTGATGCTGTTAAAAAACAAATTCAAAAATTTAATCAGCAAAATCAATTTTACAAAAAAGGATTATCGTTGATGCCGGTTTGCTTTGGCATCTCTTTTACCAATACCATGATGAACCAGGCAAGAGCTTTGGTGCATGTGTATTCAGATGGTACCGTTGGTGTAAGTACAGGTGCAGTGGAAATGGGGCAGGGCGTAAATTCAAAAATGC
>JANMWP010000304.1:0-6204 GCA_031394065.1 Chitinophagaceae bacterium | reverse complement strand
AAGAAATAATATTTTTAATAAAAGTCCGGGTATTTGATACGGGCTTTTTTTATTTCAGCTGCATCCCCTATTTTGCATACTATGAAATGAGCCAAAGAAAAAATTGATTCTACCTGAAATGTTTATTGGCGAATTCCATGTGACAAAAAACAATAGATATAAACACATGAATAAAATTGTTTTAATAACAGGCGCTACCGCAGGCATTGGAAAAGCGTGTGCCATAAAATTTGCATCGGCCAAATACAATGTAATTATTACCGGGCGCAGAAATGAACGATTGATTGAGCTAAAAGTACAATTGGAAAAAGAATACAGTATTGAGGTATTGCCTTTGTGTTTTGATGTGCAGGACCGCCTGGCTGTTAACGCTGCGTTTGCAAATTTACCGGAGCAATGGCAAAAAATAGATATCCTCATAAATAATGCAGGCCTGGCTTTGGGCAAAGATAGTTTTGAAGATGCTGATATGAACGACTGGGAAACCATGCTCAACAGTAATGTACATGGCCTGTTGTATGTTAGCAAAGCTGTATTACCTTTTATGCTGGCTCAGCAAAAGGGCCATATTGTAAACATGGGTTCGGTTGCAGGTAAAGAAGTGTATGAAAAAGGCAATGTTTATTGTGCCAGTAAATTTGCGGTGGATGCCATTACCAAAGCCATGCGTATTGATCTGTTAAAAAATAATATTAAAGTTACAGGCATACACCCAGGAGCGGTTGAAACCGAATTTTCTTTGGTGCGTTTTAAAGGACAGTCAGCAATTGCAAATGCTGCCTATAACGGTTTAACGCCTTTAACTGCCGGCGATATTGCCGATACAGTTTTTTACTGCGTAAATTTACCCGACCATGTATGTATAAATGACCTGGTAATTACCTGTACGCAGCAGGCGGGCACGTACTATTTTCATAAAAAACCGTAAAAACCACCGCATAAAATTAAAATTCAATAAAACTAAAGATTGGTACAATAATTGACTTTATAACCCGTTATCAGCTAGTATAAAACGTATCGTTTAAGTATTAATTTACCACGGTATTTTATAAAAGCAGCATAATTCAGAAAATCCATTATCCTTTTTGACTATCAAAGTTTATGAAAAACCTTACACGCTTTTTAATATTTACTGGTTTACTTCTCACAGGCATTAGTACAATGGCGCAGGATGTTATACGGCAACAGCCATGTATGTCTGCAGCCATTTTACAGCAGGCCGACAGCATGAAACTTTTATTGGCAAAACAGGGCTTTATGGTTGTTAAAGAGGCCAGCGTACAAATGGTAAGTGAATTTGAAATGCCGGTTATTGTACCACTTGCTGAAGGTAGCTGGTACCAGTTTGTTTTTATTGGTGATATGAGTTCGAGATTATATGAAGTGCGTATGTACGACTGGAACGAAAAACAGGTTGTATACCAGAAAAAATACTGGGGCGATGTAGATGGTAATGTAATCAGCTACAGTTATATCCCAAAATTTTCGGAGTTCCACATGATGAAGGCTGTACAGGTTAATAAAAAGAAAAAAGATATTTGCGGCTATGTAATGCTGCTAAAAAGAGTAAACTAAAACCAGTGCTTGGTTTTACCTAAAGTCCTCCGATAAATCGGAGGACTTTTTTTTATTCCCTGCGGGAATGAAAATTTGCCACAGAAGCACCGAAGCACGGAAAAACGGTTTTTTATTTGCTTCGCAAATGTTTTTTGCCACAGATTGCACAGATTAACACGGATGTCTTATTTCTGTGCTTCCGTATTTCTGCGGCGGTAAAAATTTGCGAAGCAAATAAAATTCGTGTTAATCTGTGCAATCTGTGGCAAAATCAAACATCACCCAAAACAAAAAAACACAGAATAAACAAATGTCTTTTCTGTGCTTCTGTGCTTCTGCGGCGGTAAAAATTTGCAAAGCAAATAAAATCTGTGTTAATCTGTGTAATCTGTGGCAAACCTTTTTTTGCCGAAGGCAAAATCAAACATCACCCAAAACAAAAAAGCATAGAATAAACAAATGTCTTTTCTGTGCTTCTGTGGCAATATTTTTTGCCGAAGGCAAATTTTATTGTGTCAACGATATCCGCACCTGCAAGCCCGCCCTTGTATTAACGATGGGTGCACTGGATGAAATATAAGGATTAACCCTGCGCTGATCGAAATATAGTTTTATATTAATGCGGTTATTCAGGAAATAATCGATGGATGGAGAAATGGTAATATCTCTGCTGCCACCGGTTGCAAAATTATTATCTTGGTCTAAACGGCTATTGGCGGTTACATTATCCCTTATCCTGAAGTCTAACCGGAAGTTAATTTCATTCTGCAATTTTTTACCATCGCCCTCTTTACCCCTCAGGAATTTTGGCCATTTTACATTGATAAAACTCAACGGATTCTTCATACCTTTTTTACGGTAACCGGCTCCAATTACAAACTCGGTACTGCGTACTTCGCTCAACTGAAAATCAACCAGGCTTAAACTAAGCTGCCTTGTTTTTGAATATTCAACCTTGGCCTGCAACTGGTTTGTAAACATCATATCTATACCGATCAATGGCGAAAACTGCTCACCGATACTGATATTGGGCAACAGGAAGTAAGGCACATAATTTTTAGAAATGGTATCATAAAAAGAGGGGTATCCAAACCTTGATACATCCTGGTAAAGCAAAGCAGATGTAAATCCATTCATGCTTAGGTTACCGGTATAACCATGAGAAACCGAGAAATTGGTAAATATCTTATCCAGCGGTTTTATTTTGGATAAGCCATTGTAGTCCAGCTTCCAGTTTAATTTAGGTTTAATACCCCGGAACGGATTTGATTTAATGTTTGGATTATTTTGCCTGATCAATGAAACTGAATTGGGGCTCTGGCCTGTATATGCAGCAAGGAATGAAGGTATCAAAACATCAATGGCATATTTGCCATATCCATAATAATAACCATCGGCACCTACTGGCTGGCCCGCACTATACGGATTTGCTTTGCCCAGGCGTTCGGATAAGATCAAACGGTATTCCTGGAATTTTTTAAATGTTTCTGAAACACGGTTGGGATCAAATTTACCAAACAGGGTTTTAAACGCCACATACGACACATCAAAACCACCACCTGCATAAGGGTTAAGGTGCATGAATTTGTAATTGGTACCACCACTGGTATCAACAAACCTGAATGTTTCGCTATAGTTTTTATTAAAGGTTTTACTCAGGTTAAGCGTAATGTTTAAATCACGAATAGGCTCCAGCTGAGCAGTAAATGTAATCCGTTGATTAAAACTCTGGGTAGCTACAGTATTGAATTCGAGATTCTTTGTTATCAATCCCTTTTGTGCTGCCCTGTTCATCCATCCCGTATCGGGTTGCTGCCCTAAAATAAAACCAACACCGGGTGCCATACTCTTCCAGTTATTGCCTACGTATTTGGTACTGTCGGTATAACCAGGTAACCGTGTATTAGCATTTTCAGAAATAGAGAAGCTTGCCTGTTTTAAACTGGTTGCCAGTTTGCCAAAAAACTTTAAGCCGTTACTTACATAAGGCACTGCAGACTCATCAACTTTGCGGTGTTTTTTAACTACTTTTTTGCCGTTCTTTTTTACTACGGTGTCTTTGTACCTAGTAATTCTGGCTCTCCATTTTTCCTGGTCGGCTTTATTGCTTGGTGCTTCCAGTTGTTTTAACCATTTCGATTTTTGGTAAAGCCTGTTAAAATCAAACTGGGCCGTAGCTTCGCTTTGCTGGCCATTCTCCAGAATATTACCCAACTCAACAGCCAAACGGGAGGCACCTATCCAACTGTAAGTTGCCTGGTAACGCAGGTTTACTGTTGTCCAGTCAACCAACGGAAATTTAGCAGTTGGCAAAGTATATGTAAAATTAGCCGTGTGGTTATAGGTTGTATTGCGGCCACCTTTCAGCAGGTTTCTCCAAACTGTATCTTTCTTTTGTTTGGTATCCAGCCGTCCTTCGGGTTCATCAATCCTGCTGTTGTTAACTGCCGTAAAATCAAAATTCAAACTCTTCGTTAAATTCCAGCGGAAAATATAATTACGCTGAAAAGTATAATACTTATCATAGGTTTCGGGTATTTTATATTTTGATGTACCAATACTGCGTGGCCTGATGGCACCAAACTGGCGGTTAACATCGGCCCTGAAACTTAGCTGAGAAGGTATGAGGTTAAAATTAAAATCTTTAACCAGGTCGAACCAATGTGTTTTTCTTTTGGTAAAGAATTTTATTTTTTTAAACGGTTCAATATATTTTGGTGATGGCGAAAAATTATAACCCAATCCATATTTATGCCTGGTTACTTCGTTGCTTTCTATTAATGGTGAATGGTTTTTAATTTTGAGGTAAGAGTAGCTGATATCAAAATTGGAAATATCATATACTTTAGGTTTTTTGGTACTGGTACGGTTTTTACGCACATTGGTAAAGTTTACCGTTGTTGTTGATGTAAAGTCTACCGCACTGTTTTTAATGGAATCTCTTGCACTGCCTTTTGCATCTTTCAACTTATCTTTTAATTTGATATCCATATCATATGCATCGTATTGTGGTGTACTAACCGATTGCTGGTAACTGGCAAAAACAGGAATAGATATAGCAGCTTTTGGCGGCAGCAGTTTACCCAGTTCCAGATTTGCGGATACATCAAACTGGGTAAAATTATCGCGGTAACGGTCGTTGATCCGTTGCTCCAGTGTTCCAAAACCGGCACTGTGCATATTGGCCGATAAAGAAACTGTACCCAGATCGGCAAGGTTTAAATCAATACGCCCCAAAGCAGCCCAGCCGCCCTGTTCATCAATAGATGAAAGGCGCAGTTCATTTACCCATACTTCGCCGCAGGCAGTACTGGCATTATTGGTATTTTCAACACCAATTAAAATACCTCTTATCTCTGCCAGGTTGGGATTACCCAAAACAGAATACATATGCCCGTTGCTTTGTAACTGCCGGTAAATTTTATCAGGCGCACTGGCAATAGAATTGTTCCTGGCCTGTTTCAGTTTTACCAGGGTTTGCAAATCCACATCCAGTGAGTTTCGGAAATTCCACAACGTATCATTGTATGCGGTTGAATTGGGATCCATGCTTGAGGCTCCCAAACCGGTTAAATATAATGGTATGCGTATCTCATAAAAGTTATTTACAAAATCGGTACCCATCCTGAATACGGCAGTTAAATCTTTATTCTTAAGATTACCCGGCCCTGCTTTTATATTTTCTTCGGCATGGATATACATCTGCATTTTACGGAACTGGCGCAGGTCTCTGTTTGCAAATGTTTGCTGTACAGCCCTGGCATCATTTTTAAGCAGACCACAAAACTGTAAGCTCAGCGACTGCTCATTTTGTAACAGGTTTACACCATTATTGCTTAAGGTTTGTACACGCTCAATTTCTGTTGGTGTACGGTAAGGTAAAGGAGTACGCTTATCGTTCTCTTCAATATTAACAGCCCCCTGGTTAAAAATTGTTGAGCCGGGAATTATCTGTGTATAGATACCGGTAGTATCAATTTTATAAGGGAATTTGCGCCATACATTTCTGGTTAACTGCAATTCGCCAAAACGCATTACAACACTATCAGAAAAATCTGTCATAAACATCCTTATAAAACGAATTGATTTAAAGTCGGGGATATTACCGATTTTATGATCGTATGCACCAATAGGAATACGGAACTGGTACCAGATTTCAGGGCGGGAGCTGCCATCTACCGGATTAACAGTAACTGTTTTTTTATCAACGATAAAGTTAGTACCAATAGCCATTTCGGGCTGATTGGAAGGTTTGATATCTACGATGTATTGAAAATATTCTTCGGTTTGATTAAGGGTATTATCACGATTCATGTCTTCGGCATCGGGATATAAAGTAGCAGCTGAAGAAAATGTTGACCCGGTATTAACAGGAGAGTTACCCTCGGGGTTATTGAAGTTTTTATACCTGCCTATGAGGCCAATCCCCGGTTGTTGATCCAGATCATCTCCACGGTAATAATGGTAATCGTCATTGGATGGATCTGCTAAAGCACGTTGATAAGCTGCCGGCGATATTATCCCTTGCAATGGTGTAAGATAATCCAGCCGTCTTTTATTTACTTCTGCTGTATCGTCTAAACCATCAAAACCAATATCCTGG
This sequence comes from Chitinophagaceae bacterium, assembly GCA_031394065.1. Lineage (GTDB taxonomy): Bacteria > Bacteroidota > Bacteroidia > Chitinophagales > Chitinophagaceae > Ferruginibacter. The sequence continues at coordinate 44 of JANMWP010000304.1, read as the reverse complement.
TATTTTCTGTCTTCGGAATTGTTACTGAATGCATTGGTAACCTG
>JANMWP010000303.1:0-1741 GCA_031394065.1 Chitinophagaceae bacterium | reverse complement strand
CTATTTAATAATCACAAAAGATTGATTGATCAATTCACTGGAGTTGCTGATTTTAATGAAATACCTGCCTGCAGGCAAATGGCTTACGGTTAAATCAATATTTCTTTGTCCGCCTGAAACCTGCTGCTGCATTAGAGTTCTGCCGGATAGATCTGCAATGATCAGTTGGCTGTTTTCTGTTAATGGCTGTTGCAGTTTTACAGCCAGTTTTTCTTTGGCTGGGTTTGGATAAACCAATGCATTGGAAAAATTATTTGCAATGCGTACCGAAACAATTTTACTGTTGCTGAACTGTGTGTCAATATCAATCATTTTTAATCGGTAGAAAACCATATTGGCATTGGGTAAGTTGTTATCTGTAAAAGAATAACTGGCTAAATTTCTTCCGGCTATTTCTCCAATCTTATAAAAATTATTACCATCGATGCTTCTTTCAATTTCATATTTTTTAAAATTGGTTTCAAAGGTTGCATACCATTTTAATAAAACAGTTTCATTGTTTTTTTGTGCAGTAAAATCGGTTACAGTAACCGGTAACACGCCGGTGCATTGCCAAACCGCCATTACATACTCGGGATGATCTATGTAAGGATTACGATTATTTTGTTGAGAATATACCAGGTTGTTCCTGTTTATTTCCTTTGCATCAACGGGGTCAAGGTTATTCCAGGCGTACATCATTTTTAAATACGATAATTTAAATGATGGATAAAGCCCGGCGTTTGTTGTTCCATCTGCCACCACACTGATACTTGTTGCACCATTCAAAGAAACCCAGTTGGATAATTCGTTTTGATATCTTGTTAAAATATAAAAATAGCCACGGGCCAAATCCCCTTTTACCGCATTGCTAGGTTCAAATGCAGATGCAGCTGTAACGCCAGCATAATTTGATGGCCCAATTTTATCTAACACCGGGTTGGGTGGCATGGGGTAACCCGGAAAAGCACCGGCAGTTGGAAACTGGTATGTTGGCGCACCTGTTGTTGAATAAGGAATATTGCCACGGTTACCGTTTAGTTTAGAATCGGTTGCACGTACTACAAAAAGATCGGCTTCGGTTGGTTGCTGGTAAGATGCGCCTGATAATTTAAACCAGCTCCTGGGAAATGTGTGCTCCTTATTCCAGCAAACACCTTCAGTGCCACCGGTTGTGCCTCCGCAAAAACCACCGCTTGGGTTTTGAGATGAATTAAATTCAAAAGGCTCAGGCCCTGTATTGTTATTTGAATAAACATCCCAGATGATTGACCGCAATGCATCATCACTTCTGATGGTATCAACAACAGGTATTTCAACATTATCAATGGTTGAGTAGTTTAATGCAATTTGCCCCGTTGTAATAATATTGCGTAAGGCAGTTTTCAGCGGGCCGCAACTTAATCCTGCTGCGGCATCATAATAACCTGGGGGAATCCCGCTGTTGGTTGTAGTTGCAGATCCATCAAGACTGGCAGTATTATAAAATGGTTCACCAGTGCAGTTTCCATTAGCACCAAAAACAAAAACATAATAAGTAGTAAGGCTGTTTAGCCCGGTTATGGTAAAAGAAGTTGTGCTGCCGTAGCTTACAATTTTATCTGGCCCAATAATCTGGCCTGCTGTATAGGTTGTGCCATTTGTTGGTGTAAATCCTAAAGTACTGTTTTGGCTGTACACAACTAAATATCGGTTGGCAGTTGGCTCTGCAGTAAAATTGCCGGCTATACTTGTTGGCCCGGGCGTTAATACCAAACCGGTT
>JANMWP010000695.1:0-4169 GCA_031394065.1 Chitinophagaceae bacterium | reverse complement strand
AAAATGTGGAGCAGGAACTAACGCTTAAAAAATCACTTACCGAGGTTCAGAAGAACATTGACAACATCGAAGAAAGTTACTTCATCAAAAAAGAAATGCCCCGTGAAACTTATGATAAATTCGTTTTGAAATACCAGTCTGAAAAGAACAATATCATCAAACAAATGGAATCTTATCAAGGGAAGATTTCGAACTTGGAAAATTACATTACCAATGCTCTTACACTATCTTCCAAACTCTCTGTGGTATGGTCTTCCAGCCCTGTCGGAATTAAAGAAAAGCTGCAAAAACTTATTTTTCCCGAAGGGATTTACTACAATAAGCAAAAAGAGGATTTTCGAACTGAAAAAGTAAATTCCATATTCGCTGCTATTGCAGTCCTATCAAACAATACACCAGAAAATAAAAAAGGGACAAACCATACTTGTGAGGATTTGTCCCTTAAAGCGGACCGGACGGGACTCGAACCCGCGACCTCTGCCGTGACAGGGCAGCATTCTAACCAACTGAACTACCGATCCGAAAAACTCTGGCTTTAACTGTATAAAGCTACCCGTTTTTTAGGGACGGCAAAGATATGTTTCTTAAGTTTCTGCTCCAAAACTTTTATAAAAAAATTGTAACCCGTATTTTTACAAACTATCTTACAGTTTCTTAAGATTCAAATAACATTAAATTGTTAATTTAAATTGTAACTCAAGTACATGATTGAATTAAAAAAACGCCAGTTTCTCGACTTTGAAAAACCCATCAAAGAGCTTTACGACCAAATAGAGCAGCTTAAAATAACCTCCGAAAAGTCGAAAACCAATATGAGCGGTGCCATTACCATGCTGGAAGAGCGCATTATTGAAACAAAAAAACATTTAACGGCCAATGTAACTCCCTGGCAAAAAGTTCAGTTAAGCCGTCACCCTGACAGGCCTTATACAATGAAGTACATTGCCAATATGTGTACAAACTTTATTGAGTTGCACGGCGACCGAAATGTAAAAGATGATAAAGCAATGGTTGGCGGTTTTGCACAACTTGGTGGCGAAACTGTAATGATACTGGGCCAGCAAAAGGGATCCAATACCAAAACCAGGCAATTGCGCAATTTTGGAATGGCAAATCCGGAGGGCTACCGCAAGGCATTGCGATTGATGAAACTGGCCGAAAAATTCAATAAACCGGTTATTACTTTAATAGATACGCCGGGTGCTTACCCAGGTTTGGAAGCCGAGGAAAGAGGACAGGGTGAAGCCATTGCCCGGAATATTTATGAAATGATAAGGCTGAAAGTGCCAGTTATCTGTGTCATCATTGGCGAAGGTGCCAGCGGAGGTGCCCTGGGTATTGGTGTAGGCGATAAGGTTTTTATGATGGAGAATACCTGGTACACGGTAATATCGCCGGAAAGTTGCAGCAGTATTTTATGGCGCAGCTGGGATAAAAAAGAAACTGCTGCAGAGCAACTGAGACTTACCGGAGAAGATATGCTTGGATTTGGTTTGGTTGATGGGGTTATAAAAGAGCCTTTGGGCGGCTCACATTGGGATTACCAGGGCGCTGCTGATATTTTAAAAGATTATCTGTTGCCGGTAATAAAAGAATTAAAGGCAATAGACCCTGCAAAAAGGGTTGAGCAACGAATTGAAAAATTCGGGAAGATGGGATTTTGGGAAGAAACGTAGGGGTAAGTCAAAAGCTAAAATTAAAAAGTCAAAATTGTTTGATTTTTGAATTTTACCTTTTGAATTTTTAATTTTTAATTTTCAACTACAGCAAAAATATCATGCTTAAAATAGGAGTAATAGGAGCCGGACATTTAGGAAAATTTCACTTAAATAACTGGGGCGAAATTGAGGGTATTCAATTGATCGGGTTTGCCGATACAGATGATGCCAATGCCACACAGGTTGCTCAAAAATACAAGATACCCCGTTTTAATGATGTTGAAAAATTAATAGATGCCTGCGATGCGGTTGATATTGTAGCACCTACCACCAGTCATTTTCAACTTTGTGAACTGGCCATTAAAAAAGGTAAACATGTTTTTGTAGAAAAACCACTTGCCAATACCATGGAAGAAGCCAGGACATTGGTTAAACTTGCCAAGGAAGCTAATATTAAATTTCAGGTGGGGCATGTTGAACGGTTTAATCCGGCATTTCTGTCTTTAAAAAACCAGGTATTGCAACCCATGTTTATTGAAGTGCACAGGCTGGCACAGTTTAATCCACGAGGTACGGATGTGAGTGTGATACTGGATCTGATGATTCATGATATTGATATTATTTTAAGCCTGGTAAAAAGTAATGTAAATTATATAAGCGCCAATGGAGTTGCTGTAATGAGTGAGACACCGGATATTGCCAACGTTCGTATAGAATTTGACAATGGCTGTGTTGCCAATTTAACCAGCAGCCGCATTTCGATGAAGAAGATGCGTAAGATGCGCCTGTTTCAGAAAGATGCTTACATCGGTATTGATTTTCTGGAAAAGAAAACAGAGATCATCCGTTTAAATGTACCCGGCGACAGCAATGTTTTTACTTTTGATATTGAAACCAACAATGGTAAAAAAACAGTTGCCATTGCCAATCCACCGGTAATGGAAGTAAATGCTATAAAGATGGAACTGGAAGAATTCAGGAATGCAATTATAAACAATACAGATACACCAGTTAGTGTGGTAGACGGATTTCGTGCAATGGAAGTGGCTCACCAGATTTTAGAAAAAATCGGTAATGCTACACACCATTAATAAATGAAACTTATTTTACAATAATCATAACCTACTCATTGAATCAACCCAGGATACATATCAGCTGGTATGCTTTAGGCGATTGTGCAGCAGCCATTCTTTCCTGGATCAGTTTTTATTTTGTAAGAAAATATATTATACAGGAAGCTTTTGTTGTTGGGCACAGGTTTTACATGGGTATTGCACTTTTCCCGCTCATCTGGCTGGTTGTTTATTACCTAGTTGGCAGCTATGCCGCATTATATCATAAATCAAGACTGGTTGAATTTTTCAATACGGTGATTTATACCTTTTTTGCAAGCATCTGTATTTTATTTTCATTTCTGTTGTACGATGTTACCGGCGATTACACGATCTATTACAAAGAATTTATTTCGCTTTGGTTAATACAAACTTTTTTTACCTTTTGCATAAGACTGTTTTTTTTAACCCTTGCAAAAAAACAACTGAATGCCGGAACTGTTTTTTTTAATACGCTCATTATAGGTTCAAGCACCAATGCAGTTAATTTATATAAATCCATTATCAACAATAAAGAAAAAACCGGATACCGTATTGCCAGCTTCGCAAATACCAACGGTAATAACGGCTCTGCTTTACCATCGGGTATTATTAATCTGGGTAATGCCGGTGATGCAGCTGCTATCATAACCAATAATAAAATTGAAGAAGTAATTATTGCTGTAGAAAAAAAAGAAAGGGATCAGATTGAGAAAATACTGCAACAATTGAGTGATACGGAAGTAAACATCAAGTTAACTGCCGATATGGTGGATATCATCAGCGGCTCGGTTAAAACAAATAATGTACTGGGCATTCCGCTGATAGAAGTGCAATCGGGTTTAATGCCGCAATGGCAACAAAAACTTAAAAGGTTGATTGATATTATTACAGGCATCCTCAGTATTATAATCCTGCTGCCGCTTTTTATTTACACTGCCATCAGGGTAAAATTTTCTTCAAAAGGAAGACTATTTTATTTGCAGGAGCGTATCGGTTATAAAGGACGTCCCTTTATCATGATCAAATTCAGAAGCATGATTCCGGATGCCGAAAAGAACGGACCCGAACTGAGCAGTGACCAGGATCCACGTATAACTCCATGGGGGAAAAAAATGCGTAAATGGCGACTGGATGAATTGCCGCAACTATGGAATATTATTAAAGGAGAAATGAGTTTGGTAGGGCCAAGGCCCGAACGGAAATTTTACATTGATCAGATCACTTTAAAACATCCCGAGTATAATTTTTTGCTTAAAGTAAAACCAGGCTTAAGTAGCTGGGGCATGGTTAAATTTGGCTATGCCGAAACGGTTGAAGAAATGATTGAGCGAATGCCAAACGATCTGATGTATATAGAAAATGTTTCGTTGGCGCTCGATTTTAAAATCATGTTACATACTATTCGCATTATCTTGTC
>JANMWP010000691.1:0-1734 GCA_031394065.1 Chitinophagaceae bacterium | reverse complement strand
GCTGCTGCAACGGCATTAAATCTTCCACTTAACGATGCCATCAGGCAGATTCAAAACGAGCAATTATAAGTATTTTCGCAAGATGAAAACATGGCCTGTTTATGAAATTTTAAAAGAGGCTGCCATTAAATGGCCCGACAATCCTGCTGTTTATGATGAACATGGTATGATTAGTTTTCAGGAACTCTTTACTGAAGCAGAAAAATTACGATTACAATTACTGAGTTTAGGCATTAAAGAAGGCATGGGCATTGGCGTAATGGCTGCCAACGGTAGAAATTTTATCATAGGCATTTTTGCGGCTGTTGGAACCGGCGCTGCAGTAATGCCCATGTCGCCACAACTAAAAAAAGCAGAGATTAATGAAATTTTACAGGATGCAAAACTGCATGCTATAATAGATGACAGAACAGCTGCCCAACCCTTAGATACTGTTGACACAGTGATTCCCATGAAAAACGGATCGTTTCGTTTCGCATTCACCAGCATTGATGAATCTGTTGCATTTGCTCCCTTTGTACAGCAGCCGGCATTTATACGATTCACGTCGGGCACTACCGGAAAATCAAAAGGCGTCATTGTTTCCCATCAATCGGTTTTGGAAAGAATTGATGGTGCAAATAAGGGGCTTGAACTTGGGCCAACAGATACCGTTATATGGGTATTGCCCATGGCTTATCATTTCATGGTGTCGATTATTTTGTATGTAAGATTTGGAACTGCTATTGCAGTGGCAAAAGATTTTCTGGCAAAAAATATTATTGAAATTACCAACCAACGCAACGGTACATTGTTATATGCTTCGCCTGTACAGATAAGATTGCTGGCCAATAATGCAGGATCAGAACAAATGCCTTCGTTAAAAAAAGTAATCTCCACATCAGCAGCTATTGCCTTAGATGTTTGCAAAGCTTTTAAAGAAAGATTTAAACTGGATGTAAGCCAGGCTTATGGTATCATTGAAATTGGTTTACCAATACTAAACTTTGTAAAATCGGCTGAACAGCCCGATGCCGTTGGTTATGCCCTACCGGGATATACCGTTGATATTTTAGATGAGCATAATGATCCATTACCTAATGGCAGCATTGGTAATTTAGGCATTAAAGGTCCCGGCATGTTTGATGCTTACCTGGTTCCGCCTCAACTGCGTGATGCTGTTTTACAAAACGGTTATTTTTTAACAGCTGATCAAGCTTCCAAAGCCGATGATGGGTTAATTAAAATTGAAGGCCGCTCAAAATCAGTGATCAACATATCCGGCTTAAAAGTTTTTCCGGAAGAAGTGGAAGCGATTTTAGAAATGATACCCGAAATAAAACAGGCACGTATAAGCAGCAGTCCGCATCCCTTACTCGGACAAATTATTGAAGCTGAGATTGTATTAAATGAAGGAGTAACAATTGATGTAGAAGATGTTTTAACTTATTGCAAAAAAAGGCTTTCGGCTTTTAAATCACCGCAGCGGTTGAAGGTTGTGGAATCGTTGCCGATGACAGGGAGTGGGAAGTTACAAAGGCACTGAGTTGTTAATCCGTTAATTAGTTGATCCGTTAATTGGTAAAATGCAAGCCTACATTGACAATCACTATTTTTGACTTTTGATTTTTGGTTTTTGACTTTTAACTTTCTCATACAACGTAATATTCATCAGTACCAGCAACATTCCATAAAATGCATCTTCAAAAGGTATGGTATAAATTCTGATACCCAGATTTTCTGTATCATTATATA
>JANMWP010000669.1:0-2504 GCA_031394065.1 Chitinophagaceae bacterium | reverse complement strand
ATCAGTGTTACAGCAGAAGAAGCCCGTACAACCAATGCCAATGAAATGGTAAAAGGTTTTAAAGGTATAAAACGCATCAGCATTGATGGCAGCGATTTTTTACAGAGTTACGAGGTGATGAAAAATGTGATTGATGAAGTTAGAAAAGAAAGGCATCCGTTTTTAGTACATGCAAGAGTACCGCTGCTTGGTCATCATACAAGCGGTGTACGTAAAGAGTTTTACAGAACAGAAGAAGATTTGGCAAAACATTATTTAGATGATCCCGGTCCCAAACTCAGAAATAAATTATTGGAGCTTGGTATTACAGAAGAAGCATTAATTAATATCGAAAATGAAACTGCCGAAGAAGTTGCTCATCATTTTCAGGGTGCCGTAGCCGCACCCGAGCCCGATCCATCTACCGTAAGCGATCATGTTTTTGCACCAACACCAATAACAGCAGAAGCCGGCGAAAGAGAACCCGCCGGTAAAGAAAAAATATTAATGGTTGATGCCGGTCTTTTTGCCATCAGGGAAATTATGGAAGACTATCCCGAATCGCTTTTATACGGACAGGATGTAGGGCGCAGGCTGGGCGGTGTTTTCAGAGAGGCCGCAACATTGGCCGAGCAGTTTGGCGACCACCGCGTTTTTAATACCGCCATACAGGAAGCATACATCATCGGTTCCACAGTTGGTATGTGTGCAGTTGGCGCAAAGCCAATTGTAGAAGTTCAGTTTGGGGATTATATTTATCCTGGATTAAACCAACTGGTAACAGAAATTTCCAAAAGCTGTTATTTAAGCTGCGGTAAATTTCCTATTCAAACTTTAATAAGAGTACCTGTTGGTGCTTATGGTGGTGGTGGTCCTTATCACAGTGGTTGTGTTGAGAGTACTTTACTTACGATCAAAGGAATTAAAATAGTTTACCCCAGCAATGCGGCAGATATGAAAGGGTTATTAAAAGCAGCTTTCCTTGATCCCAACCCGGTTGTAATGTTGGAACACAAAGGTTTATATTGGAGCAAAGTGCCCGGCACCGAAGAAGCAAAATGCATTGAGCCTTCAAGAGATTATATCATTCCGCTGGGAAAAGGAAATATTGTTTTAAAGGCCGATGAAGATTACGTTGATAGCGGCGAAACCTGCTGCATTATCACCTATGGTATGGGCGTGTATTGGGCAAAGGCTGCCGCTAAAAATTTCCCCGGACAAATAGAAATTATCGACCTCCGTACTTTATTTCCATTGGATGAAGCTCTTGTTTTTTCAACCGTAAAAAAACATGGCAAGTGTTTAATACTAACCGAAGAGCAGCAAAACAATTCATTTGCAGAAGCACTGGCGGGGCGGGTTTCAAAAGCATGTTTTCAACAACTCGATGCACCGGTAGAAGTTTTAGGAGCTCTTAATTTACCTGCAGTACCCATGAATATTGTGTTGGAGCAGGCCATGTTACCCAATCCGGTAAAGGTTTCTCAAAGAATTGAGCAATTACTTAATGCTTAGCTGCAAAATTTTTGTTCAAATGGCCTATATTTGCACCCCGTTGAAATATACGGTAGTTGTCGGGGTAGCTCAGCTGGTTAGAGCATCGGATTCATAACCCGAAGGTCGGCAGTTCAAGTCTGCTCCCCGATACCGAAACAGACTTCAGGCAAAAATCGCTCTGGAGTCTGTTATTTTTTTGCCCTGAAACACCGTTCAGGCTTGCAATCAGCGAAAATACAGAATTGATTTTTGTGGTTCGAGTTTCATCTTTTTGCTTATTGTAATAGATGCCCTCCCTAAAAAGCAATCTTTGGAGTTTTTGCTTTTCTCTAAAACTGCTGGAAGCCCACACAGACGGTAGTTCTGTAGATAATTCTATTGACCGATTTATATAATATTCAAGGTTCGAGGCGCTGATTGGGCAACCCCCCATTTGTTGGTTAATTTGATTGTATTCCTGTTTAAATTTAGTACTGAATTTTTCATATAGATCAACATTTATCTCCTCGTTTACAAAGCGTTCTTCTAATCTTTCTACCTTTTGGTTGAGTTCAAGTAACTGCTTTAGAAACTGTCCGTTTACTTTGTCCCTGTTTTCATTTAGCTCATTGAAGATGGTTTGCATCTGAAGTTTAAAAAGCGGAACATACTTTTCATCAAGGGTTATTTCGGCTAAAATTGATCCAAATTTTTTGTGTAATTCTATTGCGCTTCTGTTGCAAGAGCATTTTTTCTTATTGTCACATTTGTAATAATACAGCCCTTTAGCCTTTGCCAAATACCCTCGCAGGTATTCTTCACACACATCACATTTTAAAAACATTTTTAAAGGGGTACTTTCAAACTCCGTATTATGTTTACTTCCTGTGCTACAGTATTTTATTTCGTTTACTTTTAAGAAGATTTCTTTTGATATTAGCGGCTCATGTTTCCCCTCCACCATTTCTCCTCCTAATGCTTTATGCGAAAGCATACCACAGTAAAAAGGATTACGTAAGATTTGACCAAGAAACTTTAAAGTGGGTTTG
>JANMWP010000577.1:0-17936 GCA_031394065.1 Chitinophagaceae bacterium | reverse complement strand
TGCAGGCCATGCCCAACTGGAATACGATCAAAAGTTTTACAGATTCTTCAGACCGGTATTTGTACTCCTCTGTTATTCAATCGCACCAAAAAGCAAGTGATGGTTTTAAAAAGCTGAATCATTATTTAACCCGTTACTTTATTGATTCGGCAAAGCTTAGCCGCCTTTCGCTGGAAGATTATACTTATTTGTCGCAATGCATGCAATACTATATTTTAAAGAACAGTATTACGGTACATAGAAGTAAATCGCCTTTAAACATGGGGACTTTATTATGGCAATTAAACGATTGCTGGCCGGTTACCAGTTGGAGTATAACTGATTACAGCCGGCAGCCAAAAGCAGCCTGGTATGCAGTTAAGGAGGCATACCGTGATGATGTATTGCCGGATAAAGATTCAGTTTATCCAAAAGATTTAAAACTTACTAAACCGGATTTTGCAATTTTAATATCTAGTAATTCTGTTTCCATAAGGAGCAATGTTGCAGTTAAATATCTATATCTTTCAACAAAGGATACCGGGTTAAATTTTTCTGAAAATTATTTTGATTTGAAGCCTGGTGAAACAAAAATCATCAGTATTAACAAAATCATAAAACTGCCAGATTTAAAAATAAAATCGCTCTATGATATTTTAAATACTCAATAAACTATTTATGAAAAAACTCTTTACTTCATTCATACTGCTGTCAATTTACTCATCTGCTTTTTCTCAAACAGCCGAAAATATTATCATTATTACTACAGATGGTTTTCGCTGGCAGGAAGTTTTTGGAGGAATGGATAGTGCCATTGCCAACAACAAAAAATTTAACCAGGATGATAGTGCCGCCATTTTTAAAAAATACTGGGCAGATAATCCGCTTGAGAGAAGAAAAAAACTGATGCCGTTTTTGTGGAGCATCATAGAAAAAAACGGACAGATCTATGGTAATAGAAATTCAGGCAACAAGGTTGATAATGCCAACCCGTACTGGTTTTCGTATCCTGGCTACAATGAAATTTTTACGGGCTATCCTGATACATTGATCAACAGCAATTCCTTTCCTCCCAACCCCAATACCAATTTATTAGAATTTTTAAATCACTTACCAAAGTATAAAAACAAAGTTGCAGCATTTGGTGCATGGGATGCTTTTGACAGGATATTGAATGAAGAAAGAAGTAAAATTCCTGTTTATTCAGCATTTGATCCCTTTGGAAAAATAACAACTGGGACAGTAAATAAAAATAATGATCAGCAGTTAAATAATATGGGAAAAAGAAAGCCGGTTTATTCTGGAATTGATCCCCTTGAAAAAGATATACCTGATGTAATAGAAAAAACCATTAACGCATTGGCTAAAGATTCTTATAAACCTTTTGGTGATGAAGAAGTGCTTGATGTATTTACTCAGTATGGCGCCCTAAATTACCTGCAAACCAAAAAACCAAAAGTACTTTACATATCTTATGGAGAAACGGATGAATGGGCCCACAGCGGATTTTACAGGGATTATTTAAATGCAGCCAATATGGTTGACAAATGGATTCAGGATATCTGGAATTATGTACAAAGTGACCCCTTATATAAAAATAAAATAGCTATTTTTATTACAACCGATCATGGCCGTGGTGATGCAAAGAAAGAAGAATGGACAAGTCACAATAATAAAATAAAAGACAGTTACCAGATATGGATGGCTGCCATGGGACCGGGAATTAAAGCGAAAGGAGAAGTAAAAACAAGTCAACAATTATATCAAAAGCAATTTGCACAAACAATGGCTTCTGTACTGGGATTGACATTCACCGCAGAACATCCGGTTGGAGAAAAAATTGAATTGAATAAGTAATTAAAGAAAATATATCTTTCTAACCCGCCTTCGACAAGCTCAGGCTGACAGCTCATTATTAAATTGCTGCAGGCGGCGTAATAAAGTAATTTGGTTTCCTGCTCTTACAAAATTATGTCGGGCATATTTTGCACCGTAATAAATATCATCATTTAAATGATCGGTTAAAAAACGAAGAGCCTGCATGTAGATCATAAATTCACCGGCATAATGAAAATATTTTTTTTCAATTTTACTCAACTCTGCTCCCATTTCAGATAAGTAACCTTTTACAATGGCTTCGTAAAATTCTTTGCGGATAATTATTTTTGAAAAGTCCTTTTCTTCCTCACTAACCGGGCATAAATACGTACGCATCATATCACCCACATCGCTTATGAAATAGCCCGGCATAACCGTATCGAGGTCTATCACATAAAGTCCGTTCTCTTTTTCATCAAACAAAACATTGCTGATCTTTGTATCGTGATGTGTTACTCTTAATTTAAATTCTGATTTACAAATTTCATACTCATCAACAATCCTTTTATTTTGTTTGATTGCAGCAATCAGGTCTTTTGATTGTGCGATGTTTTCTGGGTTACCTTTTAGCAATGCGATTTCAAATTGCTGATAACGGAGCGGCAGGTTATGAAAATCTGGCAGGGTTATTTTTAATTTCGTGGCATTAAGGCCAACCAACAGTTTTGTGAATTTACCAAATTGTCTGGCTGCTTCGTAAGCCTGTTGTGGCTTTTCAACCACATCAATGGTATGAGAGCTTGCAATAAATGGAAACATCCTGTAATACCCGTCATTGCTTTTTACAAGCTCATCTCCTGCAATCGTAGCAACCGGCGATACAAATAAATAATCCGGAAAATAATCCTTCATGTAATTATCAATCAACCTGATATTAAAAGCAATATCCTTTGGCTTTTTAAAAATCTGCTGATTTACTTTTTGAAGAATATATTTTGCATCGCCTTGTTTATCGGTAACCTTCCAGGTTGCATTTATCAACCCGATGCCAAAAGGCAGAACCTGAAAGTTTTCTTCTGACAAACCAAAATGAAATAAAATCTCCTTCATAAAAGCTAAATTCGTGTAATTAGTGTAATTCACATAATTAGTGAAGTTAAAAGAAGAAATATTAAAAGAACATTCCAAAGCACAATGTACAAAGATTGTGAAATGGGTTGGCAGCAGCCAACAACGTTTTGATGAACTCTTCAGCCTTTTTTTAAATGATGAATACCGTGTTGTGCAAAGGTCTGCATGGCCTGTGAGTTATTGTGCAGATGCACATCCGGTGCTGATCAGCAAGCACTGGAAAGAACTGATGCAAAACCTTAAAAAGCCAAACCTGCATGATGCAGTAAAACGTAATAGTATCCGGTTGATACAGGGTATAGAATTACCAAAAGCGTATCATGGTGCTATTGTTTTATCTATCTGGAATCTCCAAAAGAATCGCTGGCTGTAAAAGTTTTTTCCATGTCAGTTTTAGGCAATCTTGCAAAAAGTATTCCGAAATTAAAACTGAATTGAAATTAATTATAGAAGATCAGCTTCCACATCAATCAGCAGGCTTTAAAAGCAGGGCAAAAATGGTTTTAAAACAACTGGATCAATATAAATTCCTTTTTCTTAAAACAGATATTTCAGAGCCTTCAGCTACAAATACTGAATTGGGTTTCGTATTTGTCAATGCAGAAAACCCATCTCCGTACAAAGATGTAAAATCACAATCAATCAAATAATCTTTTACAGGAAATATTTTCCACGCAGGGTGTTGTACATTGTATTCAAAAGTTGTGGTATCATTATATTTGGAGTAGCCCCAGTAATGTTCTGCAATAAATTCTTCTTCACTACCTGAAATCATTGCCTGCGCAGGTTTTTCAACAGATGCTTCAATCCGGTTCCACTTATTTTTATGTTTCCACTGATAACTTAAACTAATTTCGGCTGCTGTTTCTGTAGTAAGATGTTTCATTCTTTTTGTATCATACTTTTCATGATAAACGGTGTTGGCAATAAAACTGATAGCCGATTTTGGAACAATCTCTTTTATAAAAACGGTGCCACGTTTCCATGTTCCAGTATCATTGTAACGTACATAAAACCGCAGGTTTACTTCTTCAAAATTTATGTGAAAAGGAATTTTAAAACCAAGTATTCTTGTATTCATAAACATAAACCCAACAAGGCTTACATAAGCATTGCCATTAAACAAATCGAGTTCAGTTTTATTGGGTAGATAAGATTGTAACACAGCAGGATCAACAATATAATTCGCCATTATCAGATTCTTCCATTCGGCTGTTAAAAACGATGATGCCATTTTTGAATACTTTATTTTATTTTTTCTCTGTAGAACTCTTTAAAGATGAGGCGTAAATTCTGATCGTAGGTAAAATAATTATACAACCAGTTGCTAAACACAAAGAACCGGTTCTTTACACCCAGTATCAGCATCAAATGCAGGCCCATCCAAATCACCCAGGCCAAAAAACCACCAAAATGCAGTTTAGGTTTCGGCATATCTACCACTGCTAAATTCCTGCCGACTGTTGCCATACTTCCTTTATCGTTATAAACAAATTCCTCAAAATTATCTTCACCACTTTTCATTTCCTGTCTGCGTAAATTATTTACCAGCATATCGGCATGCTGCATGGCTACTGGTGCTACCTGCGGATGACCTGTAGGCCAGGCGGGTTCTTCCATGTAAGCCACATCGCCAATTGCATAAACATTTTCAAAACCATTTACCTGGCAATGCCTGTTTACTTTTATGCGGTTGCCTCTTGCAATTAAATCACCACTGATGCCATCAGGCACATTTCCTTTTATTCCTGCTGCCCATATAACCATCGAGGTTTCAATTGTTCCTCCATTTTGCAACTGTACAGTTTTACCATCATAAACTTTAAGCAAGGTGTTTGTTAAAACTGTTACCCCTAATTTTTCTAAATATTTTTTAGATTGCAGGCTTGATTTTTCGCTCATGGCAGCCAATGTTTTACCGGTGCCTTCCAGCAAATAAATTTTCATCTGATCAAAGTCCAGTTCGGGATAATCTTTTGGCAACACAAACCTTTTCATATCGGCAATAGCACCGCTCAACTCCACGCCTGTTGGGCCTGCACCAACAATTACAATATTCATCAACCTTTGTAATTCAAGCGGACTTTTGGCATTTAATGCATCTTCAAAATTGTGTAATAGCCGGTGTCGCAATTGTAAAGCCTCCACAGTACTTTTCATCGGAAAAGCATTATCAACCAATTGCTGATTACCGAAAAAATTGGTGTCGGCACCGGTTGCAATTACCAATGCATCGTAATCAAAATCACCAATATCAGTAATTACTTTTTTTTCTGTTGTAAGTAATTTTTGAACCTCGGCCATTCTAAAACGTACATTTTTGCTTTTATGAAAAACCTTACGCAGCGGAAACGAAATATTGCTTGCATCCAGTCCCGCTGTAGCTACCTGATAAAATAAGGGTTGAAACTGGTGGTAATTAAAACGGTCAATTAAAGTAATATCAAAGCCCGGCTTATTACTGAGTTTACGGGCAAGGCGCAGGCCACCAAATCCTCCCCCGATTATTATGAGTTTCATATTGTTTGATTTACCCCCTCCGCCCCCCGAAGGGGGAACTTTGGAGTCTGATAATTTTAAAGTCCTTCGCTTTCCAAAATACAAAGATACAGTACTTTCAATAAATACTGAAAATTTAAAAACAAACATTAATTTGGTTCTGAAGACCTCGGTTCTTAAATCTGCAGAGTCTAAAGTTCTCCGCCGCGGCGGAGCGGAGGGGGTTTTTAATACAACATCCTCACTTTAATGGTACCCTTTACTTTCCGCAACAATTCCAGCGCATTTTTACTCAGGTTTTTATTTACATCCAGTACCACATAACCTATCCTGTCGTTGGTTTTAAGATATTGCCCCAGAATATTTATTTTGTGTTTGCTTAGCTGGGTATTGATTTCGGATAATACACCCGGCACATTATGATGTATGTGTAAAATGCGGTGTGTGCCTTCCTGGGGTGGCAAAGCCAGTTCGGGAATACTGTGAGAGCCGGTACTGATTCCTTTCTCGAGGTAATTAAAAAGTTTACTGCTTACATCATCTCCAATATTATGTTGTGCCTCCTGTGTACTGCCACCAATATGCGGCGTAAGCAACACATTGCTTAACCCCTGCAATGGCGAAGAAAAATGATCGCCATTTTTTTCAGGCTCCACCGGAAAAACATCTATTGCTGCGCCACCCAGATAACCACCAGCAAGTGAGTTTTTTAAAGCAACTAAATCAACCACTTCTCCCCTTGCATAGTTAATCAATATACTTTCTTTCTTAAAACACTTTAATGTTGTTTTATTGATGAGATTCTTTGTACCGGCAGATTCCGGTACGTGCAGCGTAACAATATCTGACTTGCTGATAACCTCTTTAAGATTTTTTTTCTTTTCAGCATTACCCAATGGCAGCCGGGTTTCAATATCATAAAAAACCACTTTCATTCCCAGGCTTTCGGCCAGTACACTTACCTGCTTGCCAATGTTACCATAACCAATAATACCCAGGGTTTTGCCCCGTAATTCATAACTGCCGCTGGCTTCTTTAAGCCATACACCTTCGTGGGCCGCTTTATTTTTATCTACAATTTTTCTAATCAGCATAATTGAAGCACCAATCACCAATTCGGCCACACTACGGGTATTGCTGTATGGCGCATTAAAAACCACTACCCCGTTTTCGGTTGCAGCTTTTAAATCAACCTGGTTTACCCCAATGCAAAAGCAACCGATTGCCTGTAATTTTTCTGCAGCATCCAGTATTTTTTTGGTAATCTGTGTCTTGCTGCGTATTCCTAAAAGATGAACATCTTTAATGGCTTTAACCAGCTCGGCCTCACTTAAGGCACCATTTATTTTTTTAACATTGGCATAGCCGGATGCATTAAAATTCTTTACCGCAACATCACTGATATTTTCTAAAAAAAGAATATTTATTTTATCTTTCGGATAACTTGTTATTTTATTTTCGGCCATGATGATTAGGGTGTATTTTGCACAAATATATTCTATCTAAAGCTTAAAATTTTGTAATGCCTTTATTCTCAAAAACATTTTTTGTTCAATCTTACTTCCTGAGCTGCATTTTATTTTTTGCAGCCTGCAATTCTCCTCATAACCCCGATAAAACGCCCATTACTGACAGCATACAATTATTAGTATTACCAAAGCCTGGCAAGATTACGGCCCAAGAAGCAGCTGGAATTAAAAGCGCCTGTCAAATTTGGTATGATACCGTTTTATTACAAAAAGGCTTTAATGGCGGTATGCTGGTTGCTAAAGATGGTAATATAGTTTTTGAAAAATATTGTGGCACGAGCCATTTACCGGGCAATGATAGCATTACAGAAAATACTCCATTACACATCGCTTCTATTTCAAAAACATTTACAGCCATGGCTGTTTTAAAATTATGGCAGGATGGAAAACTGAATATTGATGATGCGTTCAGTAAATATTTCCCTGCTTTCAATTATCCGGGCATAACCATCCGTTGCCTGTTAAGCCACCGCAGCGGATTACCCAATTACAATTATTTTATGGAAACCCTTGGATGGGATAAAAGTTTTTTTGTAAAAAATGAAGATGTAATGAATTATTTAATTACCCGAAAAGCAGAACTGCCGGATGTTTTAATGCCTGATACGCATTTCTCTTACTGCAATACCAATTATGCGTTATTGGCTTTGTTGATTGAAAAAGTAACCGGTTTAAAATATGCAGCTTATCTGAACAAATGTTTTTTCATACCGTTGCAAATGAAGAACACCTATGTTTTTACTTTGGCTGATACGCTAAAAGCCATACCCAGCTATAATTGGAGAGGAGTGCCGGAAACTTTTAATTTTTTAGATCAGGTTTATGGAGATAAAAATATTTATACAACGCCACGGGATCTGCTTATCTGGGACAGGGCTTTATCTTCCGGTATGATTTTTAAAGAAGAAACACTCAACCAGGCTTATGCCCCGTACAGCAATGAAAAACGGGGTTTGCGAAATTATGGTCTTGGCTGGCGTATGAATATTTTCCCCGACGGAAATAAAATAATTTATCACAATGGCTGGTGGCATGGCAGCAATGCAGCTTTTATACGTTTACTGAAAGAAAAAGCAACCATTATAGTAATTGGAAACAAATTCACACGGTCTATTTATCATGCTAAAATACTAAGCTCCATTTTTGGAAATTATTACTTGCCGGTTGATGAAGAAGAAACTGTGGTGCAGCAGGATTCAATTAAATTAACCGGGCTTTTACTAAACGGCGATACTGCACAGATACCCAATGCAAAAAAGGATTTGAAAAATAAAAAAACTGAATCTAAAGAAAACTGAATTACTTCTGTTCTAAAAAAATTATTCATTTAGGCCGATTTATGCAGGTTATGCAGGTTTTTGCACACAATGTGCAATATTTTATAAAAATAATGCCGTTTTTTGCATTTTAATTCCTAATTTGAATGCAATAACTAACGAATGCTTAAAAGAGAAAGACAGGCGTACATTGTACACCAGGTAAATCTGCATAACAAAGTATTGTCGAATACATTAAGTTCCGATATTGATGTTTCGGAAGATACCATTCGCAGAGATTTGCATGAACTGGACGAAAAAGGAAAATTAATCAAAGTTCATGGTGGTGCTTTATCTCATGCTTTTAACGACATCACATATCCATCAAGAAAAATATACTCACAGGACATTAAAAAAATTATTGGTAAAAAAGCAGCCAGACTTATTAAAGACGGCATGTTTGTATTAACCGGCGGTGGCACTACAATTATTGAAATGGCAAGATCATTACCGGTTAATTTATCAGCAACTTTTATATCGGGCAGTATTCCGGCTATTGTAGAATATATGCATCATCCAAATATTGAAGTAATTGTTATTGGTGATAAACTATCTAAAAACTCAAAAATAACATTAGGTGCAAATGCAATTACCAGAATTAAGACATTAAAACCAGACCTTTGCTTTTTAGGTATTAATGCAATAGATATGCTGCATGGTATTACCGACAGTGATTGGGATGTGGTACAGTTAAAACAAGCCATGATTGAAGCTTCGCAAAAAGTGGTCTGTCTTACTATATCTGAAAAGATTAATACCATCCAACCGGTAAAAGTTTGTGATCTTGCAAAGATTGATGTATTGATAACTGAATTACCAAATGATCATCCATTACTGAAACCCTATGCAGATGCGGGTATTACGGTAATGTAACTATTTAATTAAAAATTTAATAAATATTTTTTTAAACAACCAAAACACAACAATATGAGAAAATTTACAAACAGATTAATTGCTATTCTGTTTTTCCTGATTCCTTTAATAACACAGGCACAAAGCCCCGTTACCGGTAAGGTACTGGACGAAAAAGGTAAACCTGTTTCGGGTGCAACGGTACTTTTAAAAGGCGCTAAAACAGGAACTAAAACAGATGCAAATGGAAACTTTACCATTAATGCCAAACCAGGCGATGTACTGGTAATTAGCTCAGTTAATTTTGGAACACAGCAAACCAAAGTAAAGGATGCAGGTAATATTTCTATAAACATGATTGCAAAAGATGGTACACTGGATGAAGTTGTTGTAACTGCCATGGATATTAAAAAAAATCCAAGAGAACTGGGATATTCGGTACAAACGGTTAAAGGAACAGATATTGCCGAAACGCAAAGAGAGAATTTTGTAAACAGTTTGCAGGGAAGGGTTTCCGGACTAAGTGTTACGCCAACAACCGGTACCGCAGGAGCCTCTTCAGGTATTATATTAAGAGGTTTTAATTCTTTATCAGGTACTAACCAACCTTTATTTGTGATAGATGGTGTGATTGCAGATAATACCACATTTAATTCCAATTCTCAAGGCGGTAGTGGTATTGGTTTGGCTTCTGATGGTAATAACAGAAACATTGATAACACCAACCGTATTGCAGATATAAATCCTAATGATATTGAATCTGTAACTGTTTTAAAAGGCCCCGAAGCTACGGCACTATATGGCAGCCAGGCAAGTTCGGGTGCCATTGTAATTACTACAAAAAAAGCAAAAATTACCGGAAAAAAAATAGCAATAACCTACGATAATAATTTCCGGATGCAGAAATTAACCAGGTTTGCTGAAGTAAATAATGAATATGGACCCGGAGCCAGCAATGGAACGCCTGATCCAGTGGGCAGGTTTACATCATTTGGCCCTAAATGGCCCACCGGTACTCAATTGTATGACAATCTTCATCATTTTTATAAAACTGGTTTTTCTCAAACCCATAACCTGGGAGTTGAATTTGGAACAAAAAATGTAGGTTTCAGGGCATCGGGACAATATTTGAATAACAGTGGTGTTGTTCCAAATAATTATTATACAAAGTATTCAGCCAGGCTTTCCAATACAACCAAAATTGGCAAATACATAACCATTACCCCTTCTTTTGCTTACTCCTATGCCGATAACAAAAAACCAACAAAAGGTTCATCATCTTATTTAATGAGTTTATATCAATGGCCTGCCAACAATGATATACGCACGTACGAAGATGATTATGGTGGCAAGCTGACTTTGTTTAATGCTAATCCCAATTCAGATTTTGACAACCCGATATGGAGTTCAAAAAATAATATTATGGGTGATATTACCAGGCGTTTGATTTCTACCCTTGGTATAGATATTAAGCCCTTCAAATGGTTAAGCCTTGCTGGTAGGTTTGGTTATGATACTTATAAAACTGACGGATATATAATGATTCACCCGCAATCTTTCTATCTGGTAGCTTCAACATTAGGTACGCTTGAAAATTATTATACCACATATAAAGGATACAACCATACAATTACTGCAAGTGCTAATAAAGAGTGGAAAGGCTTTACCGGCAAGCTGCTGGTTGGTACCATGTGGCAGGATTTTCAAACAGAGCAAACTGCCGTATTTGGTAACCATATAGCTGATTCAATAGTTGCAGGTAGATTATACAAGAATGGCAGTATAATTACAAGTTTCAATCCAACAGACAGCAACCAAACCATTCCCAATTCAAGAACACGTTTAGCAAGAAATGTAAAAGGTTTACCAAACCTCAGAATTTTTAGAGAAATGGCTTATTTTGCTGAAGCTTCTTTAGGTTATAAAAATGTTGTTTTTCTTACTTATTCCCAACGTTTTGAAAAGGCATCGCCAATTCCTCCTAAAAACAACAATTACCATTATCCCGGTGCCAGTATCAGTATGATTCTCTCTGATATTTTTCCCATCATGAAAAAAGGTGAAATATTGGATTATTTCAAACTGCGGGCTTCCCTTGCAAATACGGCCAGGTTAAACGACCCCTATTCCAATCAGCGGGTTTTTGTAAATAACCAAAGCAGTTCCAATAATCCTGGTAACACATATACTTACAGTTTTACCAATAATAATCCCGATTTAGTACCCGAAAGACAATCAACTTATGAAATTGGTACCGAAATGCGGTTTTTAAATAACAGGATAACTTTAGAAGGGGCATATTACAATACACTTTGTACCAAACAGATCAGTCAGGGCTTCAGGGCCAGCTATGCTACCACTGCTGTATTGAATACAACAAACGCTTCTTCTTTACGTAACGAGGGTGTTGAGTTAACATTAAATCTGACTCCGGTTAAAAAGAAAAATTTTAATTGGAACATCAATTTTAATTTTACACATAATTGGAGTAATGTATTAACACTGCCCGAATCTATCGGACTATACAATGACTATTATAACTCTGATACTTACATCTCAAATGTAAGGGGTGGTTTGATAAGAGGGAATTCCACCGGTACCATTACAGGTTCAACTTATCAGCGCAATCAAAAAGGACAGATTCTTATCAATCCTGCAACTGGTATTCCTTTATTTAACGGTGGAAATCAACTTATAGCTGACAGAAACCCCGATTTTACTTTAGGTACCCTGAATACCTTCAGGTATAAAAACTGGAGCCTTAGCTTTTTATGGGACTTGAAAATGGGTGGCGATATTTATAATGGAACAGAGCAGGTTTTGACCGGTATTGGAAAAAGTGCCAGAACTGCCAACCGGAATTATCCAATTGTTGTAGATGGTGTATTGAACGATGGTTTACAGAATACTGCAAACCCTACAAAAAACAGTATTGTAATCATACCATATTTTTTAAGCACTTACTATACACAAATGCCTGATGAAGAGTTTATTCAAAAAGATGTAAACTGGTTAAGGTTAAGGGATATCACGTTAAATTACAGATTGCCGGAAAAACTTGTAAAGCGTGTTAAATATTTAAAAGGCATGAGCTTTTTTATCACCGGTAATGACCTGATACTTTCAACCAATTACAGAGGAGCAGATCCTTCCATTAATGCCAACAACCCCGGTACATTGGGTGTAGGTGGTTATGGTATGGATTTAGGAAATGCACCTACTCCGATAGCTTTAAGTTTTGGTTTAAAAGCCAGCTTTTAATGATAAACTATAACAGTAAATTTTAAAATTTTTTGTATGAAAAATAAAATTATAAAACCGATTTTTTTACTTGGCCTGATTTGTATTATATGTACATTATCCTGTAAGAAAAAAGTCGACGATGCTTATTTAAACCCCAATTCGCCAGTGGTTGTTCCTATTGAAAGTATTTTGCCAGGCGTAATTGGCGGTTTTACAGCTTTCGCTTCATCTGCCGGTAACGCTTATGGTGTTCAGAACGATGCTATATTACTAGGCCGGTATATACAATACTGGGGAAGCCAAACAAGCGGTGAATTGTATGGCCAGATGGGTTTCCCAGGCGGAACGGCCAGTGATAACACAGGTGGCCTTTGGGCAGCTGTTTATTATGGCCATGGCGGCAATGTAAACAGGATTATTGAGTGGGGTGCCGAGCAACAAAAATGGGATTATGTAGGTGTTGGTTATGCAATCAGAGCATGGGGTTGGCTGGAATTAACCAATGTGTATGGCGAAGCTATTTTAAAACAGGCTTTTAATACCAGTTTAACACAATTTAAATATGATAACCAACCGGAATTTTACGACAGTTGCCGTACAATTTGTTATCGTGCTTTGGGTTATTTAAACAGAACAGATGGAGCTGCAAGCCAGGCTAACCTGGCTATTGGCGATGCTTTTTTTTACAATGGAGATGTAAGCAAATGGAAAAAATTTGTGTATGGAATTTTATCCCGTTCTTATATTGACCTGAGTGCCAAAGCAAATTTTGTTTCAAGTGGTTATGCCGATTCTGCCATTAAATATGCCAATCTATCATTGGCAACCAATGCAGACAATGCATCGGTAAAAGTTTCAGGTGGCAATATATCAGGTGTAAACAATTTTTTTGGTCCCTTCAGGGGCAATATTGGAGCCATCAGGCAAGGCTCATACATTGCTGATTTGATGTCGGGCAATAATCCCCAGGCTTTTTCTGGTGTTGCTGACCCAAGAAGATATTACATGCTCCGTGAAAATCTGAACGGTACCTTTAAGGGATTTACAGTTTGGTTGGGTGCTACAGGTCTTGCCGCCAATGATTATCCAAAAAACTTTTGGGGCAATCCAGTACCTTCATCAACAGTTGCCTGTCCACAATCGGGCGTATGTACATTAGACAGCAGCAGGTATCTGTATCAAAACACCAGCCCATGGCCAATGATGACAGCTTCTGAAATACAGTTTATTATTGCTGAAGCAGCATACCGTAAAGGCGATAAGCCATTGGCACTTTCAGCTTATATAAATGCAATCAGCCTTAATTTTGACATGATCACAACAACGTATCCGCAAAATGTTCCCACGGTGTTTGCAATTACACCTGCTTCAAAAGCGGCTTATCTTTCGGATCCGGCAGTTGTTCCTGGTGTTGCTTCCAGTTTAACACTTTCGCAAATTATGTTGCAGAAGTATATTGCTTTGTATGGCTGGGGCGTACAGCAAACCTGGACAGATATGCGTAAGTTTCATTACACAGATATGGATCCGGTGGCTCCTTATCAGGTATATGCAGGTTTTACGCCTCCATCTGGTGCTAATTTAATTTCAACCAACAATGGTAAACTGGTTTACAGGTGCAGGCCAAGGTACAATTCAGAATATTTGTATAACATTCCTGAATTAACAAGATTGGGCGCCTTAAGCTTAGATTATAACACAGTTCAACCCTGGTTTACACAACCATAATTTTTAAAACCAAGAATATGACAAATAAATATAAAATTCTGATAACGGCTGTTATAAGTATGGTGCTGATTAATTCATGCTTTAAGAAAAATGAATCAATTACCATATTACAGGCAAACGCCGCAAATGATTTGGCCTACGTAAAATTTATTAATACATATACTGCCGCTTACCCTACCACAGTTAGTCCTGCGGCGGGGCCATCAGTAAATGTGTATGTAAATGATGTTAAGATCAATGGAACTTCCACCGGTGCTCCGATTGCTTATGGCGCAGCCTTTCCACTTTCGCCATCCTATACAGCTGTTAAACCGGGGCTGCGTATCAATATAAAAGTTATTTTAAACCGAACAAACAATACAGCTGTGGCAGGTGATACACTCAGTAATATTTATTACGATCTGGGTGTTAACAGCTACACTACTTTTTATGTTGCAGATACAACACCAAATCCAACGCCTTTTAATCCATTTGTGGTACCTATTCAGGAACTGATTACAAATGCACCTGTTGGATATTTCAGGGCCAGGTTTGTAAATATGATACCCAGTGCAGATACACTGGAAGTGTTTTCGCCAAGATTAAATGCAGTAATTTTTAAAGGGCAGTTGTATAAAAATGCTACAGAAATTATTGAACTTCCTACTTATACTGTAAGTGATGTTTTACAGTTAAGAAAAGTTAGTGCGCCGGCAACGGTTCTTGGAACTTTAAGCTTTTTACCTACTTCAGAAAGATTTTATACAATTTATTGCACCGGAAACATAACCGGTTCACCACGTGCAAGAGCCTTAACTTCTTTTACAAACAGGTAATAAAAAAGCTGTTTACTTAAAAAAAGCTTTCCGTTTGGAAAGCTTTTTTTATATCCGTACTTTAATTTCTTTATCCAAAGAACAGGTAACATACCCCAATGGCTGTTATGATACCCACCAGGTCGGCCAGTAACATGGCACCAATAGAATAACGGGTGTTTTTTATATTTACCGAACCAAAGTAAACAGCCACTACATAAAAGGTAGTATCAGATGCGCCCTGAAAAATTCCAGATAATTTGCTTGCAAAAGAATCGGGGCCAAATGTTGTCATGGTACTCACCATCATTCCCCGGGCTGCTCCCCCACTCATTGGCCTTATTAACGCTGTGGGTAATCCATCTACAAAACGGGTGTCGGCACCAAACAGCGCAAAAAAATGTTTCATGCCATTAATTACTGCATCAAAAGTACCGCTGGTACGTAACATGCTTACAGCAACCAGTATTCCTAAAATGTAAGGTATAATTCTGATGGCTGTATCAAATCCGTTTTTAGCACCATCAACAAAAGCAGAAAAAACATCTATCTTTTTATATATCCCTCCTAAAACAATCAACAGAAAAACCAGTAAAATTAAACCACTGCTTAACTGACCCGAAAAAATCTGTATTCCTGCTGCATTTAACCGGGTAATGTATAAAACCAGCAAAACTATAAATGCCGAAATGCTAAATACCCATATTAATATTACAGGCTGAAATAAATTAATTTTCTGCTTAATTGAAACAATGATCATTGCAGTCATGGTGCCCACAAATGTTACAATCATGCAGGGAATAAAAACATCAGTTGGGTCCGAAGCATGATTGGCAGCCCTTACCGCAATTACACTAACCGGAATTAAATTTAAACCGGCTGCATGCAGACAAAGAAACATGATCTGCGAATTGGAAGCTACCTCTTTATTCGTATTGAGCTCCTGCAAACTTTCCATAGCCTTTAACCCAAAAGGTGTAGCAGCATTATCCAGTCCCAGCAGGTTTGCCGAAAAATTCATGATCATATGCCCCATAGAAGGATGGCCTTTAGGAATTTCGGGAAAAAGCTTTGAAAAGAATGGGCCAACAATTTTTGATAAAAGCCTTATACCGCCGGCTTTTTCTGCAATATTCATAAAGCCGATAAAAAGCGCCAGGATACCAATCAATTTTAAACAGATTTCAACTGCTACCCAGCAGGTTTCAATAACGCCATCAAGCTTAAGTGGGTTAGCAGGATCAGCTGCTTTTCCACTTATCATCCACGTAAAAATCTGCGTTTCTCCAAAGAAAAAGCATTTTATACCGGCAACAAATATTGCAATAATTATAAATGCCGACCATATTCTGCTTAAAGCCATAATGCGATTTTAGATTGACGATTTTAGACTTTTTTCAATTCCTGATAGTTCAACTGGATATGAAAATAGTATTTTAATGCCAATTAATTATCTAAAGCTAAAGCTTACCTTTGCGTCCGATTTTAAAACCTGTTAACAATACAGAATAATATAACCGGTTAAAGAAATCTAAAATCACAAATCTAAAATCATAAATACGCCATGGCTTTAAAAGCAGGAATAGTAGGATTACCCAACGTTGGCAAATCAACTTTATTTAATGCGGTAAGCAACAGTGCCAAGGCACAGGCAAGCAATTATCGTTTTTGTACTATAGAACCCAATACAGGCCTGGTAAATGTACCCGACCCACGCATTGATAAACTGGCCGAACTGGTAATGCCAGACAGAACCGTACCTACACAGATTGAAATTGTAGATATTGCGGGCCTGGTACGTGGCGCCAGCAAAGGCGAAGGCCTGGGCAATAAGTTTTTAGCCAATATACGTGAAGTGGATGCCATTATTCATGTAGTGCGTTGTTTTGAAGATGATAATATCTTAAGGGATGAAGGTCCGATAAACCCCGTTAGCGATAAGGAGATCATTGAAACAGAACTGCAATTGAAAGACCTGGAAAGTGTAGAGAAAAAAATGCAGCGTACCGAAAAACTGGCTAAGACCGATCCCAAAATGAAGGTTGAACTGGAAACCCTGATCAGCTGCAAAAAGCATTTAGATGAAGGGAAAAATATCATTACCCTTGGTTTAAGTAAAGAAGAGAAATCGGCTATTGATGATTTATTTTTACTGACCGACAAACATATTTTATACGTTGCCAATGTTGATGAAGGAAGCATGCATACCGGCAATAAATATTCTGCTGCATTGATTGAAGCGGTGAAAAACGAAGGCAACGAAGTAATTGTAATGACCAATGCCATTGAAGCACAGATTGCTGAGTTTGAAGATGCTGATGACAAAGCCATGTTTATGGAAGAATATAAAATGACCGAACCGGCATTGGACCGGTTAATTCATTGTACCTATAAACTTTTAAACCTGTCAACCTATTTCACCGCAGGTGTACAGGAAGTAAGGGCATGGACAATTGGAAAAGGCTGGAAAGCACCACAGGCGGCCAGTGTGATACATACCGATTTTGAAAAAGGTTTTATTAAGGCCGAGGTAATTGCCTACGATGATTTTTTAAAATACAAATCAGAAGCAGCCTGCCGTGAAAACGGAAGACTGCGTATTGAAGGAAAAGAATACCTGGTGCAGGATGGCGATGTGATGCATTTCAGGTTTAATGTGTAAGGCTATTTCATTTTCATTTGAGCAAAATAAGGGTGTTCTGGATTTACAATAAGTTCCTGCCGTAAAGGATGGATAAGAATATCCATATCTTCCATTGGTATCGCACCAAGCAATGGTTCATTATCACCTGGCAATACCATTGCATCAATATTGCATCTTCTGTTTTTAAATTTAACTTCTATAGGGCCTACTACATCATATTCCTCTATACTACCATTCGCCATCTGCGCTTTTCTTCTTTCCTTTAAAGGCAGCTGCAATTGTTCCTGTATAGTTTCATTTATGGCCATCATGTATGCACCACTATCAGCAAGCATACTTACTGTCATTTGCTTTATTTCATCTTCCCCAATAATATGCCTTTTGGCAAGTATTAAATCTTCGC
>JANMWP010000573.1:0-1659 GCA_031394065.1 Chitinophagaceae bacterium | reverse complement strand
AATCAATTCATTATTCACTTCACTAAAATTATTGACAAAGTTTAGAGGGTTTTGAATTTCGTGTGCAATGCCGGCAGTTAGTTCGCCCAGTGAAGCCATTTTCTCTGATTGTATGAGTTGAGATTGGGTGGATTTTAAGTTGGTGAGCGTTGTTTCCAAAACTTTATTTGCCTTTTGTTTTTGGCGGTTATTGCGGTAGAGAATCATACCAATTGCAAGAAAAACTCCCAGCCCTGCCACTAATGTGTAGGTCCGGATTTTATTCTGACTTTCTATTTTTTCTTTTTCCAATTCCTGTAACCGGAGTTGCTCATCAAATGCTATACTCTGTATTTGCTTTACTTTTTCAAGACTAAGCAAAGAGTCTTTTGCAGCCGTAGCAAGCTGCAGGTACATAAATGCGCTATCGGATTTGTTTTGGCTCTTATAAACAGTTGCTAATGTGCTAAAAGCCATAATGGTGTATGCTACACGACCTGTATTTTGCGTCATGGCTAAACCTAATTTGGCATAATGAAGGGCGGAATCTTTTTTACCAATGCTATTATAATATTTGGCCATAGCTATGTATGTATTCCCTATACTAGCATAATTGTTTTGTGCTTTATCAGATTGTAATGCACTAAAATAATTTGCCAATGCCAATTCTGGCATTTTTTTCAACAAATAGATGCTTCCAATATTATTAAAAGCATAGCCCCGATATTTATTATAGCCTGCCTCGGCTGAATAAACAAGATGTTTCTTATAAGAATTTAATGCTGAATCCAATTGATGCTCTCGTAAGTATATTCCACCGAGGCCCATGTAAGCTTGTGAGAGAATTGTTTTATCATTTATACGGGTAGATGTTTTTAAGCAATCCTGAATAGTTTTAAGCTGCCTGTCAAAATTTCCTGTGTCGTAATATAATCCGGCGGCATCGCTCTGTATGGTAGCCAGTATGCTTAGCCGGGCAAATTCAGGTAATTTGCTATCCGTAAATTTTGCGATATTCCAGATGTTCTTTTCGCAATCACTGTTTTCTGCAATTTGAAATGCTGCATTATAAGATTTTAAAGCCCGGGCATAATTTCCCTGAGTGGTGGCTATAAGCCCCATCAAATCATAGGCATCGGCTTCCCATAATTTCAAATTTAATTTCTTTGCAAGCGGCAGGTCTTTTTCAATAAAAAATAAGGCGCTGTCGGAGTTGATATCGAAATAATATAGTGCAAGCTCTCTATAGGCTGCCATTCGTAACGTATCATTGATATTTTTATTTAACGCTACCAGTAAACTGTCTGCTTGCTTTTTTGTTGGCTCCAAATAAAGAGGATTTACCTGGGCTATGGAAAAGGCAGGTACTAAAACGAGAGACAATACTTTAAGTAATGATTTCATCTGGCTATTTATGTTATTGGTAATTGAATAATAAACTCACTTCCTTCACCTTCCTTCGTTTCCACTTTTGTTTCTCCGCCATGCGCTTTTACAATATCGTAACTCAATGATAAGCCCAACCCTGTTCCTTGCCCCGTTGGTTTGGTGGTAAAGAAGGGTTGAAATATTTTATCCAACACTTTTTGCGGAATGCCGTTGCCATTATCCTGCACACTTATAAAAACTTTATCGCTAACTTTTTTTGTACTGACTGAAACTGTTGGCTCATATCCATTC
>JANMWP010000282.1:0-3471 GCA_031394065.1 Chitinophagaceae bacterium | reverse complement strand
GTTTTTAAAATAATATACTTTTGTGTAGTTAAATACATACATAGCAAAATTGAACAGGACTCAATTACATATCGTAAACACAAATTCTCCCGCCTGGGGTATATTATTTACCATGGAGAACCTGTTTGTATTTATACCCAGATCCCGACGTGGATGCTGATAGGACGAGTAGCTTAAACCTGCCCCTGTCAGTGAAAAAAATCTCCGAAAATTTTCTTTAACATCTTTTAATCATTCTTTCAATTTTTTACAATTGGAAAATAGTAACATAATTATCAGGGTTGCAACGGCAGCCGATAGTCATTACGCAACAACCATCACCGATGAGATGGCATCGTCTGCAAAAGCCCGTGGTACGGGCATTGCCAAACGTTCGCCTGAATATATTGAGCAAAAAATACAGGAAGGTAAATCTGTTATTGCTGTTACAACAGATGGCGAATGGGTTGGCTTTTGCTATATAGAAGTTTGGGAACACAATAAGTTTGTTGCCAACAGCGGGTTGATTGTTTCTCCGCCTTACCGTAAAACGGGCGTAGCCAAATCTATTAAGAAACGGATTTTTGAATTGAGCCGTGAAAAATATCCCGAGTCAAAAATATTTGGATTAACAACCGGGCTTGCTGTGATGAAAATAAATTCTGATTTGGGTTATGAACCGGTAACTTATTCTGAATTAACAACCGATGAACAGTTTTGGGCCGGTTGTAAAAGCTGCGTTAATTACGATATACTGATGAGTAAGGAAAGGAAAAACTGTATGTGTACGGCCATGTTGTTTGATCCTGCAGATCATTACACGCCCGAAGAAACCAAACAGGAATTTAAACAGCATTCTAAAATTTACGAACGGTTTATGCGGATAAAGCAGAGCAAGATGCTTAAATTTCTACAAAAAAAAGAGGGCGGTGGTTCATCAAAATCACTACTTCGTTATTTTTTTAATTTTTAATTAAAGTAAAATGAGTAAGAAAGTTGTTTTAGGGTTTAGTGGCGGATTGGATACAACATACTGTGTAAAATACCTCACAGAAGAAAAAGGCTATGAAGTGCATTCAGTAATTGTAAATACCGGCGGATTTACAGAAGAAGAATTGAAAAAAATTGAAGCGCATGCCTATGCACTGGGCGTTAAATCGCATAGCGCTGTTAATGCCGTTAAAACTTATTACGATAAAATAATTAAGTACCTGGTATTTGGGAATGTGCTAAAAAACAATACCTATCCATTAAGTGTTAGCGCCGAAAGATTAAGCCAGGCGGTATTTATAGCAGAGCATGTACAGCATTTGAATGCAGATATTGTTGCCCATGGCAGTACCGGCGCCGGTAACGACCAGGTTAGGTTTGATATGATCTTTAACATCATGATACCCGGTGTAGAAATTTGTACACCCATCCGTGATTTAAAACTGAGCCGTGAAGAAGAAATAGCATATTTGAAAAGCAAGGGCGTAGAGATGAACTTTGAGAAATCGATGTATTCGATCAACAAAGGTTTGTGGGGCACCAGCGTTGGCGGCAAAGAAACATTGAACAGCAAAGGGATGTTGCCCGAAGAAGCTTGGCCTACACAGGTTACAGCAACTGAACCAAAATCTGTTGAAGTGGAATTTGTAAAAGGAGAATTGATTGGTATTGATGGTAATAAATTTAATCACCCAACCGAAGCCATTCAACATTTACAATCCATTGCAGGTCCTTATGGCATTGGCAGAGATATACATGTGGGCGATACTATCATCGGTATTAAAGGCCGTGTGGGTTTTGAAGCTGCAGCACCAATGGTTATTTTAAAAGCACACCATGCTTTGGAAAAACATGTGCTTACCAAGTGGCAACTGAACTGGAAAGATCAACTGGCATTATTTTATGGTAACTGGCTGCATGAAGGACAGATACTTGATCCGGTGATGAGAGACATAGAAGCCTTCTTTCAAAATTCGCAGGAAAATGTTACCGGTAAAGTTTTTGTTGATCTGATGCCTTATCGTTTTCAAATAACAGGCATTGAATCAGCTTATGATCTGATGAGTAGTAAATTTGGTAAATACGGAGAGATGAATACGGGCTGGACAGGTGAAGATGTCAGAGGTTTCTCAAAGATATTCGGTAACCAAACCATGATCTATCATTCTGTAAAACAATCGGCAGATGGCAAATAAGATAAAAGTTGGCATTGTTGGCGGCGCTGGTTATACCGGCGGTGAACTCATCAGGATATTATTGAATCATCCGGCTGCCGAAATTAGTTTTGTGCATAGTAAAAGTAATGCTGATCATTTTTTGTATGAAGTGCATAAAGATTTGCAGGGCGATACTGATTTAAAATTTAGCTCTGCATTAAGCCAAAAAATTGACGTCTTGTTTTTGTGTGTAGGGCATGGGGATGCTGCAAAGTTTTTATCAGAAAATAAAATTGACGAAAAAATAAAGATCATTGATCTGAGCCAGGATTTCAGGCTGGGAGAAACAGTGAATAAAAGAAAATTTGTTTACGGTTTACCCGAGTTAAATAAAACGCAGATAAAAAAAGCAAAAAATATTGCTAACCCCGGATGTTTTGCTACAGCCATTCAATTGGGGTTATTGCCGCTGGCCAAAGCGGGCTTATTAAAAGAAATTCATACCACAGGCATTACCGGCTCAACCGGTGCCGGACAGGGTTTGAATGCTACTTCTCATTTCAGCTGGCGGGCAAATAATATACAGGCTTATAAAACGCTGTCACATCAGCATAATGCTGAAATATTACAATCAATAAATTCGCTGCAATCAAGCTCCCCTTTGGGGGTTGGGGGTTTCAATTTTATTCCCTGGCGGGGAGATTTTACAAGGGGCATTTTTATAAGCTCACAAATAAAA
This sequence comes from Chitinophagaceae bacterium, assembly GCA_031394065.1. Lineage (GTDB taxonomy): Bacteria > Bacteroidota > Bacteroidia > Chitinophagales > Chitinophagaceae > Ferruginibacter. Next base: position 606 of record JANMWP010000282.1, on the reverse strand, counting down.
TGTTCTTTGGACTTGAAGGATATTTCAGCATTGTATAAAAAATATTATGCTGCACATCCTTTTATAGTGTTGAGTGATGAACCCATATTTTTAAAGCAGGTGGTAAATACCAACAAATGTTTTCTCCAATTAGAAAAAATTGGAAGCAAACTGGTTGTTCATTCTGCCATTGATAATTTATTAAAAGGAGCCAGCGGCCAGGCTGTGCAGAATATGAATTTAATGTTTGGTTTGGAAGAAACAACAGGACTGAAATTAAAAGCAAATTATTTTTAGTATGAGATTATTTGATGTATATCCACTCAATGACATCTGCATAGATAAAGCAGCAGGTTCATACGTTTGGGATGATAAGGGAGAAAAATATCTTGACCTGTATGGAGGCCATGCAGTTATTTCCATTGGGCATACACATTCACATTATGTAAAGCGGATAGAAGATCAATTGCATAAAGTGGGTTTCTATTCCAACTCTATAAAAATTCCATTGCAGGTTGAACTGGCTGAAAAATTAGGTAAGATATCGGGTAAAGAAGATTACCAGTTGTTCTTATGCAATTCAGGCGCAGAGGCCAATGAAAATGCATTAAAGCTGGCATCATTTTA
>JANMWP010000530.1:0-3128 GCA_031394065.1 Chitinophagaceae bacterium | reverse complement strand
GCCAAAGTTTAGAACTTTGGCAAAGTTGTTTTAAACAATATTCACCTCCCTCTCCAACTCTACTCCAAATTTTGTTTTAACGCTCTGCAATATTTCTTCACTTAAATCAAATATCTCACCGCCCGTAGCATTACCATAATTCACCAGCACCAGTGCCTGTTTTTGGTGGCAGCCTGCGTCGCCTTTGCGGTAGCCTTTCCAACTAATTCCTGTTGAAGGACCACATTGTTCAATCAACCAACCGGCAGCAAGTTTTACATTGCCATTGGGTAAAGAGTAACCAATAATACCCGGAAACATTCGTGTTAATTCGTGAAATTCGTGGCTACTTATTTCAGGATTTTTAAAGAAGCTTCCTGCATTACCAATTACTGCAGGGTCGGGTAATTTAGAAGAGCGGATATTTATTACCGCCTGTGATACAGCCTGCAGGCTTAAATCCTTCACTCTCATCTGCTCAAGCTCCTTCCCGATAGCGCCATAAGTAATATTGTAATCAGGAATGCGGTTCAACCGGAAAGTAACATTGGCTATTACAAACTCATTCTTAAACTTCTTTTTAAATACACTTTCACGGTAACCAAATTCACAATCATTCAACGTAAAGGTCACGCTCTTTTTATCACGGATATGAAAAGCTTCAAGCGAGTAAAAAACATCTCTAATCTCTACTCCATACGCCCCAATATTCTGCATAGGCGATGCACCCACATTGCCGGGAATCAATGATAGATTCTCAACCCCCGCCCAGCCTTTTTTTATACAATGCAAAACAAACTGATGCCAGTTCTCCCCTGCTCCCACCTGTACATATATATGATGCTCATCTTCTTTCACTTCTTTAATGCCTTTCAATTCATTTTTCAAAACCAGTCCGTCAAAATCTTTGGTGAAAAGGATGTTGCTGCCGCCGCCTAAAATTAAAGTTGGTAGTTTGTGGTTAGTAGTTTCTGGTTGTTTAAATTCGAGGAGTTCGCCCAATTCATTTACCGAACTGAATGCAGCAAATAGACTTGCATACGCATTGATAGCAAAGGTATTGTATCCTTTAATTGATATATTTTTTTGTACCGTCATACTTTTATAAGCCAACTCATATTTTAATCTTTCAGCGTAAAATAATTTTGTATTTCAGTTTAAAATATTAAGATCCACCTGTATTATTGCAAAGCTTTTTGTTTTGAGACCAGTTGAAACAGGCAGGCCAATGCAATCACTAAAATGGCTCCAATCGCATTCAGCCAGAGAAAGGAAACAATCTCCAGTTTGTAAATAAAAATAACCAATAATTCAGATAGTATTGCTGCATAAAAAACTGCGTGCCCACGTATGAATTTAATTCCCAGTGCAACCAAAAATATTCCCAGTATAACTCCATAAAATAAAGAGCCTAAAATATTCACCGCTTCAATCAGGCTATTGCCGATATTTTGTGCAAACATGGCAATGATGATACAAAATATTCCCCAGCCAAATGTGTACCATTGCGAAACACGATAGTCTTTTATTTCAGTTTCCTTCTTCACAAAAAACTTTTTGTGAAAATCAACAACCGAAACAGCTGCCAGTGAATTTAATGCAGCTGCTATACTTCCCCAGGATGCCAGAAAAATGATGGCAATGATGAGACCGATCAGTCCTACAGGCAAATAATCCATTACAAAACGTAAAAAGATATAATTGTTGTCATTAGTATCTTGTCCGGGCAATGCCTGTTGCAAAACTATTTTGTATTTTGCTCTTAATGCAACGGCCTCTTTTACATTGGTAGTTGCAATCGCAGCGTCATAGCTGGTTTCCAGTGTTGTTAAAGAATCTTTATAAACAGTTTCTTTGGCAACAATAACTTTAGCCTGATCAAAATAAATGGGTGCTTTGTTAAACTGATAAAACGAAAAGATTAAAATGCCCAGTAACAGAATAAAAAACTGCATAGGTACTTTTACTAAACCGTTCATTAATAACCCCAGCCTGCTTTCTTTCATATTTTTGGCAGTCAGATAACGACCCACCTGGCTGTGATCGGTTCCAAAATAACTGAGCGACAGAAAAAATCCGCCAATCAATCCGCTCCAGATATTGTATTTATCTTTCCAGTCAAAACCATTATCTGTAAAACCGGTGGTGATGATATTCATCTTGCCCAGTTCTCCGCTTTTATGTAATGCTTCGGTAAAGCCAACCGCTTCCGGTAATAATTTAACGGCTAAATAACCTACAATAAACAAGGCAACAAATACAATGATCATCTGCAGCTTTTGTGTATGTGCCACAGCTTTTGCACCACCACTCATGGTGTAAATAATCAACAGGCCGCCCATTACCAGGTTGGTGTAATAAATGTTCCAGCCCATTAGGGAACTTAAAACAATGGATGGTGCAAAAATGCTGATACCCGTACTTAAGCCACGTGCCAGCAAAAATAAAAAGGAAGTAAGTGTACGGGTTTTAAGATCAAACCTGTTTTCCAAAAACTCATAAGCGGTAAACACTTTTAAACGGTTATATACCGGTACAAAAAAAATGCTCACTACAATCATCGCCAATGGCAAACCAAAATAATATTGCACAAAGCGCATACCATCGCTGTAAGCCTGGCCCGGACCGGTTAAAAAAGTAATGGCGCTGGCCTGCGTACCCATAATGCTTAGCAAAACCAAATACCAGGGCAAACTGCGGTTGCTTAAAAAATAACCTTCCAGATTTTTAGTGGTACGGCTTTTATAAATACCATAAAAGATAATGCCCGAAAGCGTAACTACTAATATGATCCAATCGATGCTACTCATACCCCAAATCCGCCGCGGCGGAGCTTTTTACAGTTTTTTGATTTTAAGATATTTTTCTTTTGCATGCAGTTTCTATTTTTTAAATTCAACAGTAATTAAATAGAAAATAATTATCTGCACAATTAAAAAAAGCAGCACAGTCAGATACCATTTATTCCAGTATGATTTTTCGTTTTGCATTTTTTTTGTACCAGGCTTTAGTAATTCTATTTAGCAGCATTGGCGTCGCACTCTTGTGCGATATCTCATTATTGAGCATTAATTGTGTTGTGCCAAAACCGCCGTCCCTACGGGACTTTAAGCAATCTATCTTATCTTTTTTCTACCAATCTATCGCTC